>CAYGIW010000059.1:0-3783 GCA_964350035.1 uncultured Candidatus Saccharibacteria bacterium | reverse complement strand
GGGAAAAGATGGGCTCCTGTAAATATCTAAATGATAGAACTGTCAACTTTTACCGATTAGTAAATAAAAACCCGGAGCCGCTCATAGAGACAGCTCCGGAATTGAGTGTACGGCCGGCACGGCCGTTAGGTCTGATGTGCCCCTGCCGTGCCGTAGAGGTTTTCATCTGAGCCTCCACCATACTCGTGTAAGGAGTAATCAATCGGAATGGGCTCGTATTTGTAACCAGCACTCCCCGACCTGACGGACTGATAGCCGTTTCCCTGTGGGGTGCCGTCGTAACGGCCTGATGACGCCCAGTCGGCAACCAGAACTCGGTCCGTACCGGGCATTTTTAGACCCGAACGCTGTTCACCAGCCATTAGCCTTACTTTCTTTGACCCGCACTCTCTACCATTCCTTGAGAGCACGTGCATAGACACTGGCATCGCCAATGTCAAACCACTTGCCTTCAAAGAGGTAGCCAGCCAACTGCTGTTTACTCGCCAGTTCCGGTAAGATATCGATCTCAAAAGATTTGGCACTTTCCGGCATCGAATCTAAAACTTCAGGCTCTAAGATAGCGATACCCGCATAAACCAAGCGACTGGTACCGAGGTCGGACTGCGGTTTTTCATGAATCGCCGTTACTAGTTCACCCTTGAGACTTAACGAACCATAGGCCGAAGGATCAGCCACCGAGGTAACGGCAATCGTGGCTAGCGCCTGCCTCTCGAGGTGATATTGATAGAAACTAACCAGGTCGATCTCGGCTAAAACATCGCCGTAATACAGCAACACCGGACCCTCGTTATTTTGCGATAAATACCTGCGAATCGGTTCGGCTGTGCCGGATGGCGCACACTCCAGGTAATCGATATCTAAGTTACTCTCGGTCGATTCTATATGTGAGACGATCTGTTCGCCAAGGTGCGAAATCACCAGTGTTAAACGGCTTAACTCTAACTGCTTGAGATTGGTTAAGATATGATCAAGGATAGTTTGTCCATGCACTTTAAGCAGAGGCTTAGGAGTCTCTAAAGTATAAGGTTGCATCGCTTGCCCAACGCCGGCAGCCAAAACCAAGGCCTTCTCTAACTTAGGTTTCATCTGCCGTTGTATCAGCGTCTCGATGGAGTGAGAGCGATTACGCACATTGGTGCCATCGATCTGTTGATCGACGAACTGAATGACCGATGGCTTGAGCGTAATAGTGAGTCGTTGTCGTTCCACTATCATACTTCATCATACGACTATGGAGTTGTCAAGCTTTTATTTGGTCAGACTAGATTCTTCCTTGATGTAGCGATTGTTAATCCAGCGTGACACAGAGCTCGCGACGACCACTAGGCCGGCTGCAATGAACAGCCAAACCGCCGGGCTGAGGAATTTATTTAAGTACAAATTAGCGACCCAAATAATGTCGATAATCAGAAAAATCGTCGCCCAGAGTAAGTAGGTACTGTATTTAAACTTAATACTAATATAATAAGCCAGCGCAATGATCAGTGGATATGCCAATCGCCAAAACAGACCGATCCCGTCTTGTGACGAACCGAGAACTAAGAGTATTGAAAGCGACAAAACCAAGCCAATATTTCGACAATAAGCAATGATAATCTCGCCACGTTGACGATCATTGGCCTCGGCTAACAGTAACAAGCTAAACCCACTCACTAACACCGTGTAGGCATAGTAATGCCAGTGGGAAATGGCGCTATTCTGTTCGCCCAGAAAATAGATCAGGGCATAATATAGGCTCTGTCCAGCGATAATGCTGGCTAGGCCAAAGAGTTGCTTTTTGAGCTTAACGGCTAAAACGATAAAGACGAGTAGGAGTAAGGCGTTGAAAGTAATGGCGTAGACGGTCGGTGAAAGTATATCTTGATAATTTTTTAGTAAATTCTCGATGGCAAAAGGCATCAAGAGGGCAGCCACCAAATAAAAGACGCCTGGTATTTGACTCTCGGTATATCGGCGATGAATTCCAAGACCAATCAATACCGCCACGATAGCCATGCCTAAGGTTAAAGCGATCTTGGCAGCTTGATTGATACCGACGAAATCCTGATAGAGCAGAGTCTGAATGGCTAAGACAAAGATTATTCCGGCCGTGTAATTTAAAATTATCGATAATTGAGAATTTTTCATATTATTTGATCCAACCTAACGGCTCAGTGTTGCTATAGCGTTTATACAAAGTGCTCAAGCTCATCTGATGCGTTGCGCGACTACTTATCATCTGAAGCTGATAGGTATGGTTGCCGCTTTTCAAGGTAAAACCATCGTCAGAGAGCAGATCGTCATCAAGTTGTATTTGTTGTGCCTGTTCGTAACTCAGCTCCTGATGTAATCGTTTTTGAGGATCGTAACTAAAAAGTCGATTTTCTTTTTCAGGCTCAATCTTAAAGATCTGGTTTTCATTTGGATAGAGCGGAGTCTGTTCTTTGGGTTTGAGTTCGGCTAATTGGATGCGATGATTGACAATGACATAATATTTATTGTTCATTCTAGTCTCATCGTAGTTAGCGCCAACCTGATAAACAAAGCTTTGAGTTGGCTGGAAAAGCCACCTCGGTATATAGGTTATAGAGAATAAATACAATAAAGTAGCCAGAGGTATGCCAATGGCTAGGCTAAAAAAGAGCTGTTGATGATATTTCATCGAGATTATTCCTTGTAGCTCACAGTTGGTGCCGAGAAGAGGAGTCGAACCTCCACGCCCTTGCGGACACTAGAACCTGAATCTAGCGCGTCTGCCATTCCGCCATCCCGGCCCTACTTGACATTATAGAGAGTTTTCCACAGACGGCAAGTTAACGCCAGGCTCTTTTGGAGCGTAAGAACCAGAGCCAGACATTACTAAAGCGATCGGCACTGACTGCCCCCTTGGCGTCGCCTCGACCCAGAACTCGTTGACTGACGGTCGAAACCTGGTTGGCCTCTGGGTAAAAGAGAGCCGGCAGGTCTTGTTCTATCTGTTTATCGATCTGCACGATCAGATTCTGTCGATTGGTGACATCGGCGGTCTGTCTGGCTTTTTCGATTAGCTGATCGACGGTCTTGCTGTTGTAGCCCGAGTAATTTTTGCCAGCCCCAATGATCTGCGAGCTATGCCAATAAGGATAACGATCGAGATCGTAACCGAAATTGATCTTTTCAATTAAGAGATCATAGTTGCCACCAGACAGAATATCTCGTTCTAAAGTTAATTGATTGACGCTCGATAGCGAGATCTTTAAATTGAGCTGCTCTAGCTCAGCCTTGACCCGATTGGCTAGCTCTAACTCTTCGGGGTCTTGGCTGGTGACCATGGTTAGTTCGAGTGGCGTTTCAAACTGTTGCTTATCTCGGATTTTGGTTCTGACCGCCAATGGCGCCAGAGCTGGTTTTTCTAGATTAAAGAAGAGGGCTGGTCTAACATTGAGCTCGAGCTGATACTCCCTAGTCCTGGCCAGATCAGGGACGGCTTGATCGATGGCCATAATCTCCTGTCTCTGAAAGGCCGCTTTAGCCCGGTCGATATCCGAGTAAAAGGTGAAGATTAGTTTATTAATGTAGGGTTTACCCACAGCTGAGTCTGGGTTAGCCTTAAAGATCAGCTCAGTTTTGGTCGATTTATCTAGGGTATACGGGCCTGCCTCAAAGATCGGCTCACTCACAAAGCTCTCGAACAGACCGAGCGGTTGTTTGAGGGCGAAAACGACCTGATTCTCACTCGGGGCAGTCATGATAATGCCCTGAAAGCTATCAAGTCCTTGATAGAGATCGATCACATCCTGGGCTAAGTAGCCACTCTTAAGA
>CAYGIW010000058.1:0-3785 GCA_964350035.1 uncultured Candidatus Saccharibacteria bacterium | reverse complement strand
GTTAGATAGAGCTTCTCTTTAGCTCGAGTGATGCCAACGTAACAGAGCCGACGCTCTTCTTCGAGCTCGGTTTGGTCGTTAAGAGAACGAGAATGGGGAAAAACACCCTCTTCGAGCCCTAAGATAAAGACGACGCGAAACTCTAATCCTTTGGCGGCATGGAGGGTCATTAGGGTAACTTTACTATCTTCGCCGGCCGGATCGAGATTGTCGGCGTCGGTTAAGAGCATAATTTCGCCTAAAAAGGCCTCGAGGGTCTCGAACTGACCGGCGATCGCTAGCAGCTCCTGGATATTTTCAGCCCGACTCTCGCCTTGTGGTGTCCCGTCGACGATATACTCGAGATAACCGCTCTGTTTTAGCACGGTATTGATGAGCTCGGCTGGCGAGAGCTCTTCGATTTTGGGCTGGAGCTGGTTGACGAGGGCAAAAAAAGCCTGAGCTTTCTCGGGAATGTCGCTATTAGTGGCTAAAGCAGCCGGGTCAGGCTCGGCAATCAAGGCTTGAATCACCTTGTCTAAGGTTTTATCGCCGATCCCTCGGGGTGGTAGGTTGATAATTCGGCTCAGAGCCACTAAATCGCTCGGATTGGTTAGATATTTAAGCCAAGCCAGAGCATCTTTGATCTCTTTACGCTCGTAAAAACGAATCGCACCGACTAGTCGATAGGGTTGACCCTGGCGAATCAGCTGTTCTTCGAGACTGCGTGACTGACTGTTCAATCGGTAAAGGACGGCGATCTCATCGCTAGCATAGCCAGAGGCGAGCAGGGATTGGATCTCGCGGACGACGAAATCGGCCTCATCGCGATCGTCTTGACAGTTGACGGCAGTTATCAATGAGCCTTCGCCTCGACTGGTCCAGAGCTTTTTCTCGGTTCGCAATTGATTATTGGTGATAATCGCTCGCGCAGCGTCAAGAATATTTTGTGTCGAGCGATAGTTTTCCTCGAGTTTATAGACCTGAGCGGTCGGATAGTCCTGTTCAAAGCGTAAGATGTTACGAAAATCCGCCCCGCGCCAGCTATAAATCGATTGATAGTCATCGCCGACGACGAAAAGATGTTGGTGGCGAGAGGCCAGCGTCTTGATGAGGGTGTATTGAGCGTGGTTGGTGTCTTGATACTCGTCGACTAAGATAGCCCGGAATTGTGTCTGATATTTATCGAGTAATTCGGGATTTTTTTCAAATAATCGGACGGTTTGCATGATGATATCGTCAAAATCCATGGCGTTGGCCTTGATCATCAGCTCGTGATAGCGCCGATAGACGCGGGCCACCGTTTCGGCAAGGTAGCCGGCGGCGTAACTCTGGTAGCGATCGGGTGACATCAGCTCGTTTTTAGCGCTATCGATTAAGTTCTTGACGGTCTTGGGGCTAATCTTTTTGGGGTCGAGCTGGAGTTCGAGTAAGATACGCTTGATGACGCTGGTCGCATCGTCCTCATCGTAGATAGAAAATTGCCGAGAATACAGGTGAATTGGGTTATCTCCACGACCTTCGGCGAGGGCTGGGAGCTCTCGGCGCAGAATCATCAGACAGACTCGATGAAAGGTGCCGAGCCAAGGCAACTGTTGGTCGTTGGCGAGGGTTAGCTCTAGCCGTTCTCGCATCTCTCGGGCAGCTTTGTTAGTAAAGGTCACGGCCAGTATCTGCCATGGTGATAAGCGATCGTGCTCTATCAGGTAAGCGATGCGAGCGGTGAGGGTTTTGGTCTTACCGCTCCCGGCCCCCGCTAATAACAGAATCGGACCAGGTTGACTGGTGGCCGCTTGGTATTGGGCGGTGTTGAGTTCTTTGAGGAATTCCATAAACCTTAGAGTAGCAGTTAAACAAAAAATCGACCAGTGATGATCGATTTTTTGTTAGTTGAGACTCAGTGACCTCTGTTTAGTTATAAAATAGGTAGTGAGCCAGACGTTTATACGAATAAAGTTGCGTTAATTCCATTAACGACACCAACCATAACCGCTAAAGCGGCAACGGCAACGATAGAAACGGCCTCGAAGGCAGTTAAATTATCGAAGTCGAGATGCTTTTTGAGCGCATCCATGATGTTGTTCCTCCTTATTGTATCCCCGAGGGATTCGAATTATTAATGAGCTGTGGCACGAAAGAGATCTGTTATCCCCTTCCTTGATCACAACTATACTATAACATTTTTGTCCGAGCTTGTCAAGTTTGAGGGTCGAGGCATTGGCAGATACCAAGAGTTAGTCTAAGATATAGATTCATATGCGCCGAATAGATTTTATTACTCTTGTGATTGCTCTGGCTGTGGTTAGTCTCGCCGGTTTAGCTATTAAGGGACGCGATAGTGCTGACGGTCAGATTAGCTTGGTTGTGGCTGGCTGGCAGTTGGTGGCTGAAGATACCGGCTTAGCCAAACAACCCTGGTTTAATCTGGCCTATTTTAATCCCAAGCGTTGGCAGAAGGCTAGCGCCATCGCCTCGGACCAGCAGCTCGATTCAACTCTTAATCAAGCGGCAGAGACCATTGTCGTCGGCACCGAGCGATCGCCGCTCGAAAGCGGTGTTTATACTGATCGCTCGATCTTTGAGCGCTTAGCCGCTCAGAGCCTCTATCCCCTCAAAGAGCTGGTCCTACCGATTGGAGAAACGCTGCCGCGACAGTTTGCAGAACAATCGCTAGACGAATTAGATTTAGCCGATATTATTTTAGCTCAGCCTGACCCGCGCTTAAGTCTTGGCTCGCGCCTGACGGTGGCTCGGGCGACTCGTTTCACAATTATTGATTATGGTAAAAAGATTCAATTAGTCTCTTTAGCCTCGACACCGCGACAGCTCTTAAGCGAGCAAGGCCTGACATTGGGCGAGAACGACAAGATCGATCGAGCCGTGGATCGGTCCTTGACCAAAGAGGATCTCGACCCGACGACCGGTCAGATCGTTCTAACGATTACTCGCGTAGCGATTACCGAAGTCAAAGAATCTGAGACGATTGCCTTTGAGCAGATTAAAAAAGAAGATCCAACTCTGCCGCGTGGTGAGATTAAACAGACGCCAGGACAGTTGGGCGAGCGCCGCAAGACTTTTCGTGTCACCCGAGAAAACGGCCGCGAGGTCAAGCGCGAACTGATTAAAAATGAACTAATCAAATCCCCTCTGCCCGAGATCACCATTATCGGTACCAAAGTCGTCGTCGGTAAGGTTTATACCGGTCGCGTCAGTTGGTATAAATACAACTCGACCAAAGTAGCCTCTGACCTCTTTAAACGAGGCGTGACCTTGCGACTGACTAACCTTAATAATGGCCAGCAGATTATCGTGCGAAACGACGGTTGTATCTGTGCTGATACCGGCTTTTTAGTCGACCTCCACCCTGATCACTTTACGGCCTTGGGCGGCACATTGCGTCAGGGCGTACTGCAAAACGTTAAAGTAGAAGAGATTATTAATCCGTGAACGAAGCTGTCGATCAATTAACCCAAGAGTTGAATTACTGGTTAAGTCGCTTTCATCTGCGGGCCGACAAGCGGTTGGGTCAGCATTACCTTGTAGATCAAGGTATCCTCGATTCGATCATTGCGGCAGCCGAGTTGAGAGCCGATCAGCCGGTGGTTGAGATCGGAGCTGGGCCTGGCGTGCTGACCGCCGCCTTGGCACGGGCGGGTGGACAGGTTTTGGCTATCGAGTTTGATCAGCGCTTAGTCCCCTTGCTTCGCGAACGCTTTAATAATTGGCGCAATGTCTCGATCTTAGCGAGCGATGCCTTGCGACTTAACTTTGCCGAATTGCCGGAGCTGATGGTCAGTAACTTACCC
>CAYGIW010000057.1:0-3881 GCA_964350035.1 uncultured Candidatus Saccharibacteria bacterium | reverse complement strand
GACTAAGAGTGAGTGCAAAAAGCCCCGATGGGAAAAAAGCAGATTGACGACATCGGCCAACGGTTTGAGCGGTTTGACGCCGAAGATACGCCAGTTTTCAAGACGAGACTCCGAGTTATCGAGGTCGGGAATTAAGGCCGCTACGCTACCGATTAACCCAATCGCTAGGTATTGCAGCCGACCGCTGGTTAAGAGCGGATTAAGATCGAGCGCGAGCCAGGCTTGGTCTTGAACCAAAAGTGTTACCCCGAGCGCTACCACCCCTCCGGCTAGTGCGTGGGTCTTACCGGTCATGATTAACTCCTAGCTCCTCCCCAGTCGACGTTGATGGCCTGTCGGCCTGTTTGCTTCATAATATATTCATAAGCCGCCAGAGCCGCCACACAGCCCTCGCCAGCGGAAATTACCGCCTGTTTAAACGGCGTAGTGGTGAGATCCCCTGCGGCAAAGATACCGGGACAGCTGGTACTGTAATGTCGATTGGTGACTATTTCATGCCGCTCGGTCATCTGCACCAGATGAGCCACAAACTCACTTTTGACAACATAGCCGATCTCGATAAACACACCCTCGACCGGAAGTTCAGTGACTGATTTATTCTCGAGGTTTTCTAGCGTCACACCGCTGACTCGATCCTGGCCATGAATCTGTGTAATCATCGAACTATAATGAATAGTTAAATTGGGTTTACTTTTGAGCCGCTCGACCAGGACTGCCTCGCCACGAAACTCGTTGCGACGGTGGATCAGATGGACCTCGCTCGCGATATCGGTGGCGTAGAGCGCCGCATCGATAGCTGAGTTACCGCCTCCGACTACTACAACACGCTTCTGACGGAAGAGCGGCATATCACAGGTGGCACAGTAACTGACACCCTTGCCCATCAAGGCGGCCTCGCCTGGGGCATCGAGACTACGCGGCGTTTTACCAAAGGCTAAAATAACGGTCCGACCCAAATAACTCGTCGCGTTAGTTGTAACGAGAAACTGATCGTCATGCTTATTGACGGCTGTGACCGTTTCGAATTTTACTATAGCCCCGAATTTCTCGGCCTGTTTTTTCATCTTATCGGCTAATTCAAAGCCACCCACCATTTCGAAGCCCGGATAGTTCTCGACATCGTTCGTCAACGAGAGTTGACCGCCGATATCTTTAGTCAAAACAAGCGTCCTGAGGGCGCGTCGGCTGGCATATAAGGCTGCCGTTAAACCGGCCGAGGCACCACCGACAATGATGACATCGTAAAGCTCTTGGTCAGTAGTCAGTTCAGCCATCTTCACTCCTTAATCTGTATCATTGCTACTATAATTGACTAAACATCCTGTTTCAAGGTATAATCCAAGCTAGTTCGGGAAGTGGCGCAGTTGGTAGCGCGCGGCGTTTGGGACGCTGAGGTCGCAGGTTCGAATCCTGTCTTCCCGACCATAACTTGCTTTTCAACCAACAGGCTCTCATAATAGAACTATTATTATCTATTATTTGGAGGCAAAATGAACATCTATCTGTTCGCGGTCATTGGTCTCATCGCTATGTCAAGCGTTGGCTACCTCATGTTCGGTCAGCTCTACAAAGAACTCTTTGCTGACGAGGATCACAGCAAACCCGAGATGAAGCAATTAGCGATGGTCTTAGTCGCAATGTTCCTCATCTCACTCGGTTTCGCCAGTCTTTACTCGGGTTTTGAATTCAGCTACACCCTCAACCTCAACAATATGATGAAGGGTCTGTACCTCGGTCTGATCTTTGCAGCGGCCGGTTTTGCCCTTCCGTTGATGATCGACGGTCAACACTTCATGCCTAAACCAGGCAAGCTAACAGCAGTTATTATCAACTGGGTAGCGAGCTTTATCGTCTTAGGCCTCTTGGCTGGTTGGCTCCTCTAAACCGCGAGGCACTACCGTCAATTCAGAGAAAATCTAAAGGATTCAGCCACTCACTTAACTGGGTGGCTGATTTTGTATAGCCGGCTAGCTCTAGATCGGCCGTTTGTCTCATCGAAAGATGAAGGTGGCGTCGCTCGCCGTCAGTTTCGGCGCTCTGGCCAATACCAAGATAGCCAATCGTATTGCCGGCTGCAAAGTTTTGCCCAACCTTCGGTAGTCGATCAGGATCGAGATGGCCGTAAAGAACCGATCGGGTTTGACCAGCAATCTCATGCCAAAGAATAACAACGCCGCCATAGCCGTTCGCTCTTTGCGAAATTTTGACAGTACCATCGGCAATCGCCATAACTGGCACATCAGCATTAAGAATATCCGAGTACTCGCTATCTATGCCGGTATGATAACCGCTAAAACGTTCGGGCTGGACCGGAGAGCTTTGAGGGTCGATCAGTTGACCAAAAGTCTTGAGGTTAATTCGCGAAAGAAAATCCTTAACAGGGGCAGCTAAGCTTTGCGCCTGAGTGGTTCGAGGCTGAAAAGTTGCCAGAATCTGCTCGAAGAGCTGAGTATCAAGAGAGGGGCTTTTAGCAATCACATAGTAACGCCTGCCAACCTGTACATCGACAACCTGATGCCGGACGTTACGCCAACTCGGCTGACCTTTAAAATTAGCTGCCTCGGGCTTCTTCTCGATATCGTACTGACGGGCCTGGCGCCCGTTAATGATCCGGTCGGTAGTGGAATAGATTTTAACCGTGCTCAAAGTTAAGAACTTATCAGCCACGAAGTTACGAATGAGTATCTGTGATTTTTCGAGCGTGCTTGAACCAGTAGCCGACTGAGAATAAAGATTTAGGCTATCGATATCTGAGAGATACTCGACTTGCCAATCGCTCGGCAAAGCGAGCGTAAAATTATAACTTTGAGAGGCGCCGGCTAAATTAGCTGTATCGAAAGTAGCCAGAGCCGATGAAGGAGTTGATATTGGAGTTGATGTTGGAGTCGATGCGGTGAAGCTATTCAGTGCGGATGGTTCTGGACTAGCACTGGCGTCTAGTCCGGTCGATAGAGGACCAACATTTTCAGTTGGCCGCCTAAATAGGGTTAAAGAAATAATGAGTATTAACGCGATCCCGAGAATTAAAAATACCCAACGCGGCCATGACTTAACATCGAGCAGTGACCGGTTGAGCATTTTTCCCTCTTTCATTAGTGATTCTGGCGAGCCCGGTGGGTATCGAACCCACGACACGAAGCTTAAAAGGCTCCTGCTCTACCACTGAGCTACGGGCTCAAAGATCTTGAGCTATGAGCAATATAACAGATTAACGCCGTTCGAACAAGATGATTATGGCTTCTGGTTATTAGCTCTGGCCCGAGTGACCTCGCTTCTCCAGGCTGGATAAAAACCCCAGAGAATTCGCCAGAGACGCTCGAGACGACTGGGTTGTTGCACTACTCGATAAAGCCATTCAAGACCAAGAGCTCGATAACCGCGTGGCGCCCGCTTAAGTTGGTCGCTAATAAAGTCTAAACCGCCACCGATGCCGATTGCCACGCCTCGCCAGCTACTTTGGCTGAGATATTCATTAATAAATATTTCCTGTTTTGGTGCACCAAAACCAATCAAAACCAGATCAGCGCGACTAGTCTCGATCCGTTGGGATAGCGCCTTCATCTCTTGGGCAGAGGCTGCATTCGGCTGTCCCATCTCGTCTAGTTTAATTTGCGGCCCATACTCGGACCAAACCTGCTCGAAATTGCCCGAATCTTCGAACTTTTGAGCTGCTGCTTGGTTGGCCGCTTCCGATAAGCCTCCGACCACATAAAGAGTTGGGCGTTTTTTAAGCGATGAAAAGATCGAAGGTGTGAGCCAGCTCGCGATTAAATCGGCTCCGGTGACGCGTGGCAGCTCTGACCAACCAAGTTTTTGATAACAGAGCTGCAGCCAACGACCATCGATCGTGACGAGACTGGCGGCCTTGATGGCTCGCTCTA
>CAYGIW010000056.1:0-3919 GCA_964350035.1 uncultured Candidatus Saccharibacteria bacterium | reverse complement strand
GCCCGGCGAGTTCAATCTTTATAATATTCTGGCCGCCAGCGCAGTTGGTGTCGGCTTAGGTGTACCGTTGCCGACTATTGCCGCGGCGGTCGAGGGTTTGGCCGGCGTCAAAGGGCGAATGGAGCTGATCGAGGCCGGTCAACCGTTTACCGTTATTGTTGATTACGCTCACACTCCCGACTCTTTCGAAAAGCTCTACCAAGCTTTGGCCGAACAGCGCCAGGCTTCGGCCGGCCGAATTATTCATGTCTTTGGCTTAACTGGTGACCGCGATCGAGCCAAGCGACCGATCATGGGAGCGATCGCTGGCCGTTATGCCGATTTAGTAATTTTGACCGACGATGAGCCGTATCACGAGGACCCAGCTCAGATTTTGGCCGAGATTGCCGCCGGTGTTCCCCGGGGCGGTACTCGAGCCAAGCCGATGGTCAAGGACCAAAACTTCTTTATTATTCCTGATCGACGCCAAGCCATCGCTCGAGCTTTAAGCCTCGCCAAGGCTAACGATATCGTCTTAGTCACCGGCATGGGCGCCCTAACTAGCCGAGTAATCAAAGGTAAACATCTGCCCTGGATCGAGCAACAAGTAATTCAAGAGGAGTTAGCCAAGCTATGAAACAACGCCTCCTCCTAGTTGACGGTAATGCCCTAATCTTTCGAGCCTTTCACGCCTTGCCACCTCTGACGACAGCCAAGGGCGAGCTAGTCAACGCTGTTTATGGTTTTACGGTGCTGCTCTTACGGGCACTGCAAGAGCTCGAGCCAGATTATGCCGTCGTTACCTTTGACCTAGCCGGTCCGACTTTTCGCCATCAGGCCTTTGATCAGTACAAGGCGCAGCGTCGCGAAACCCCGAGCGAGTTAATCGGTCAGTTTGACCGAGTCCATCAGGTGGTGGCCGCTCTCAATATTCCGATCTTTACTTTGGCTGGCTACGAGGCCGATGATCTGATCGGCACCCTCGCCAAACAGGCTAACACTCAGTCAATCGAGACGATTATCCTTACCGGGGATATGGATATGTTGCAGCTGGTTAATCCCTTGACTCGCGTCTATACCATGAAGCGTTCAGTTAGCGAAACGACGATCTACGATCTGGCTACGGTCGAGGCGCGTTATGGCGTCAAGGCTAGTCAGTTTGTCGATTTCAAGGCGCTCAAGGGGGATAACTCGGACAATATCCCCGGCGTTGCCGGTATCGGTGAAAAGACCGCCGCTAGCCTGATCGCTGGTTTCGGTTCGCTCGACCAGCTTTATGCCTTTATCGATGGGCTAGATTTTACCTCGCTAACCGAACTAAAAACCGTGTTGGCTCAGGCGCCAGCTAAGCTGACGCTGCGAATCGCTGAGATCTTGCGCGATGGTCGGACCATGGCCTACCAGAGCCAAGAGCTCAGCCGCATCGTTTGCGATGTCGATCTAGCCCTCGATCTGACCGCCGCTCGCTTGCGAGATTACGACCGACCTAAGGTAGTTGAGTTACTAGACGAGCTAGAGTTTCGCTCCTTAATCGAGCGCCTCCCCAAGACACACGCCGCCGTCGATTCGACCGCTACGATTGCCGCTGATCAACCAGTCAAAGCTAATCAGGCGATTAAATCCGCCTTCCCTGATGTTGATTACCAGTTAATTGCCTCGCTCGAGTCGGCCAAGCCAGTAGTCGAACAGCTTGCCAAAGCCAAGCGTCTGGCCGTCGATACCGAAACTGCCAGTCTTCATGGCGAGCTGATCGGCGTCAGTCTAGCCGCCCAAGTTGGCCAGGCCTATTATTTTGATGTGCTACACTGCCCGGACTTATTGAAAACTCTTGAGCCAATCTTAACTGACTCCAAGATTAGCAAGGTCGGCCATAACCTAAAATATGATTATCTGGCGCTCAAACGGTCGGGGATTACCTTGGCCAATGTCGCCTTTGACACGATGCTAGCTAGCCAGCTACTCGAGCCAGCCAGCCGTTCTCACTCGCTAGACGAGGTAACCCGTCGCGAACTTAGTTTAACCAAAATTAGCCTGACCGAACTGTTGGGCGAGAAAAAAACCGGCAGTTTGGCCGATGTTGAACCAAAGCTAGTGGCCGAGTATGCGGCCGAAGATGCCGATGCCGCTCTGAGACTCGACCAAAGCTTAACCGCTAAGCTGACTGCCGATACCGAGGCCGAATCGGTCTATCGCCAGATTGAGTTGCCGCTCTTAACGATTTTAGCCGAGATGGAATGGCGCGGCATTAAGCTTGATTTGCAGGCGATGGCCGAGCTGCAACAGCGGCTCGAGGGCGACCTCAAAAAATTAACCATCGAGATCCGTGATCTGGCCGGCGAGGAATTCAATCTCAATTCGCCCAAGCAGCTCTCGACGATTCTCTTTGACCGGCTCGGTCTCAAGCCAATCGATCAGAAAAAGACCAAAACCGGTTTTAGTACAGCGGCGAGCGAGCTAGAAAAGCTCAAAGGCAGTCACCCGATTATCGATTTGATTCTTAGCTACCGCGAGATGAGTAAGCTTCAATCGACCTATGTCGAGGTCTTGCCGACTTTGGTCGACGCTGACGACCGACTGCATACCTCGTATAGTCAGTTTGGCGCCGCCACCGGCCGGCTCTCGAGTAACGACCCTAATTTACAAAATATTCCGATTAAAACCGCGCTCGGCCGCGAAATCCGCAGCGCCTTTATCGCCGAGGCTGGCTTTAAGCTGGTTTCTATCGATTACTCGCAGATTGAGTTACGAGTGGTCGCCGCGCTCGCCAAAGAGCCAACGATGATGGCCGCCTTTGCCGCCGACCGCGATATCCACCAAGAGGTCGCCGATGAACTGGGCGTCGATCGACGCGTCGGTAAAACCCTTAACTTTGCTGTACTTTATGGCCAAGGTGCTTACAGCACTGCCTGGCAACTGGGCATTACCCAAGCCGAGGCCAAGGCCTATATCGATAACTATTTTCAGAAGTTTGCCGGCCTCAAACAGTTTCTCGACGGCTTAGTGACTCAGGCGCGCCTTGCTGGCTTTAGCCAAACTATTACTGGTCGCCGCCGCCCCTTGCCAGAGATCTTGTCTTCGAACTTTAGTTTGCGCGCCGGAGCCGAGCGCGCCGCCATTAATACGCCGATTCAAGGCTCGGCCGCCGATATTATTAAGCTGGCCATGGTCAAATTAGAGCAGTCGGGCTTGTTGGCAGACGAGCGGGCCAGACTACTATTACAGGTTCACGATGAACTAGTTTTCGAGGTTAGAGCCGAGTATCTCGAGACATTTATTCCGCTAGCCGCCAAAGCGATGGAACAGGCGACCAAGCTTGCAGTACCGCTCAAAGTCGAGGCCAAAGTTGGTCAAAATTGGGGACAGATGCAGTCTGTGGCTGATTAATGTTAATCCATTTTTATGGCGATGATCTCACTAGCCTCGAACAGGGGCTCAACCAGCAGCTCAAGCGCTATCGCGACAAGTATGGCGAGAGCGAGCTAGTCCAGCTTGAAGCCAACCAACTGCCAGCCGACCGTTTGGCCGATCAACTGGGTGCCGCGCCTTTATTCAGTCAGAGCCGCTTGATTGTGATTAAAAACTATCTTCTTTCGGGATCAGCTGCCTGGCTCGAGGCGACTTGGCCCCACCTGACCCGTTTACCCTCGACCACCTTTGTCATCTTAGTCGATCGTGGCCTGCCAGATCGGCGGAGCCGTCTCTTCAAAGCTTTGAGCGATCCCAAGACTGCCCGACAAGAGGCCTTTATCCAGCCCATCGGTCAAGACCTAAAGCGTCGCTTGGCGACATTGGCCAAGGCGGCCAATCTCAACCTGACGAACGAGACACTACACCTGATCTGGCAAAACTACAGCCAGAATCTCTTAGCTGTCGCCTCGGAGTTTGAACGGTTTAGCTTAGCTCTATCTGGGCAAATCCTCGACCGAGCGCAGTTTATTGC
>CAYGIW010000055.1:0-3923 GCA_964350035.1 uncultured Candidatus Saccharibacteria bacterium | reverse complement strand
AGATCAAGAGTTATTTAGGGGCTGGTTTACCGATCGTTATGACTAATATCTCGGCCATTGCTCAAGAGATCAAACGAGCCGGCGCTGGCAAGATTGTCACAAACGATGTCGAGGTCTTGGTAGAGGCGATTGTTAGTTTAGCTACTAACTCTGATGATTACGAACAGGCCGCTCGTGCTGCGCAAAAGCTGGCTCAAGGATATCTTTGGACTAATATTTTTGATACTGCCTTTGATATCGCTTAAACAAGAGAACCCCTCGCCAATCTCCGATCGGCGAGGGGCCTGAGTTCGACGGTCGAGGATGACCACCTAGCTCGCGAGTGTTGATTGGGCAGTCATAGGCATCTCCTACAGAACCTCAGAACATTTTCATTATAATCTAACTGATTCGAAGTGACAAATTTAGAAGAGCCCAGCGCGATGTGCGACTGGGCTCTTGGGGAGATGTAGAGCGTTGGATCTAGGATGGTTCACGGCCACTGTGGCCGATTCCCGAGCGATGCCTTGTGGGACATCGCGACTCCAACTCTACCTGAGATAAATACGGAGCCCGCTACGGGTCCGGGCCTCTTCTACCGCGCTCTTGACCATAGCGCTATAGACACAGCATTGGTTTCTCCTGAAGCATGAGCAAGGTAATTGACTGCAGTGGGTGTTAACCCCAGCGCTGCCTTGCTCTCAGCGCTATAGCAAGCGTTGAAGCTGCATGTTAGACCCCTCCAGGGGTCGGGTGCCGGCGGCGATGTCGATTAGTTGCTGACCGGGCAGTGGTTGTTCAAGGTGCATGCCTTTCGGTGCGGCGCGACTGTGAGGTTCGACCTCCAGTTCTCTCAAGACAAAAAGATAGTAACATAACTATTAAAAGTTGTCAATACCCTTTGACAGTTATTGCGGTCTAAGAGTACCAGAGAAGATCTGCCAAGCCAGAGCCGACTTTGCCACTAAGCTGAGGATAATATAGACTCGTTCGCCATAGAGATACTCTTTCCAGGGGCCAACTCTTTTATACTGTAGCCACATATTGAGAGCAAAGATAGAAAAACAGAGGAAGATCGAGAGTAAAATGGCATAAACAAAGGCTGGTATTGCAGTGGTGACAGAATTAGCTGCGCCAGAAAAATAGAGCCAGATAACTAACCAGGGTAACAGCCCGGCGAAACAACCACAGACAAAGGCTGTCCAGTTTGTTTTGCTAGTGCTTTGATTGTGAAGCTCCATCATCAGGCCAAAGAGGTTCATAGTTGCGTTGAGACCAAATAACAGGATCAGGCTAGAGAGATCGGACATACCGCAGAGCATGGCGATAACCATGATCATCAACGAAGAGCTCAGAGCATATTCGTACCAACGAGCCGGATTGAGCTCTTTTTTCAAGTTCGTCCGATACCAATTAAAGATTCCTGGACTGGCTAATAAAAAATGAGCCAAGGCCGAAAGCAAGAGAAAGACGGCCACCAAGGGACCGATCTGAATCTGTGCCACGGTCGACTGGACTGGCATGATGGTTTGAGTCAGGCTATCGAACGCGAGATAGTTAGTCGTCACCGGTAGCTTAAACTGATTAGAGACGAGGAGCATGGCCACGCCTTGAGCCAAATGAAACAATCCCATCCAACCGTTAAAACGGCGCAGTTGACCGATTTTCTTGTCTAGCATACAACTCCTTAATATGGTAATATGATACAGGTAAAACTATGCGTCCAGCAAGAATAGAAGCACTATCCGATGGCATCTTTGCTATCGTGATGACGCTCTTAATCCTTGAGCTCAAGGTTCCTATTTTGCATAACGAGCCGGTGACTAGCCTCGGCTTACTCGACGCCTTGAGTCATCTTTGGCCAAAGTTCCTCTCTTATTTAACTAGTTTCGTCATTTTGGCTATTTATTGGCTGAGTCATCATATTCAGTTCGGCTACATCGCCAGAACCAACTTTAACCATGTCTGGATGAACCTGATCTTTTTACTTTTCGTCACCTTTATTCCCTTTTCTACTGCTTTCTTAGGTGAGTATCCGACCAGCGTTCTGGCTCATTTTATCTACGGCCTCAACCTGATCGCCTGTGGTTGTGCTCTTTATGTTAGCTGGCATTATGCGATTACCGAAAATCGCTTAACTGATCCTAATAGCATCTCTAAGACGCTCGAGATTAATGCGCGACACAAGATTCTGTTACCGCCAGCTATTTATTTTGTGGCGATGGTGACATCTTTAGTATCTCCAATACTAAGCTTAATTATTTTCGCCTTAGGCCCAATTCTTTATTTTGTGCCGATCGATTCGCATACCTGGAACTTTCTGATCATTAAATCGCCAATTAACCGTGCCAAGATAATCGAGGTCGACTAAGATGATTGAAATTCTGACCAAACTCGGTCTCAGCGATCGCGAGAGTGCCGTCTATCTCGCCTTGCTCGAATTGGGCGCAGTTTCGGTACAAAATATCGCCCACAAGGCCAAGGTTAATCGCACTACAACTTATGTTATTCTCGAACGACTGTTGCGTCTCGGTATTGTCAGCACCGTCGAGATGGGTAAAAAAACTCTCTATCGAGCCGAAAATCCTCAAGAGCTCTCTAAGCTGATCGATCTAGATCGTCAAGAGATTAAGCAAAAAGAGCAGTATTTAACCGGTGCACTTGATCGACTCCAGGCTATCTATAACCTACGCGACGATAAGCCAACCGTCCGATTTTACGAAGGTCGCGAGGGACTAATCGCCATGCATCGTTATGCTCATCGAATTATCCCGGCTAAAAGCCAACGCTATGCCTATATCGATCTTGATGTTCTCAGTGACACCTATAGTGATATTGCCAATAACCTGACTCAAGAACGAGTGAAACTAGGCATCGAGATTAAGATTATTGCTAATTCCCGAACTAATAACCCGATCTTTCGAGCCAATGAGCAAGATTTATTGAGACAGACTCTGGTTGTGCCCAGATCGAGTATGGATATAATGGTCAACACCTATATCACTCCCGGCTTTTCTGTTGAGTACTATTGCTTACGGACCGACGAACCTCACGGAATCTTTATTCAAAGTGCATTAATCGCCGATCAGCTAAGTGCTCAGTTTATGATGAATTGGGATCAGTTAACTCATATCAAAACTTAATGAAAAGGAGGTGCCAACCTGGGTTAGCACCTCCGAGCTGATTGAAGTGTCTCAGCTCCATCTAAAGCGATAGCAACTCGCCATCGCAGAACGCGAGTATCTCGACTATGTCGAGGCTACTCAGCTAATTAAGCACCCACTGGTTTTCCTCTCTACGTGCCCGGGGAGAGGGGCACTGTTCGCCCCTTCGGGCTCGCTTAAAAAGTTTAGCCTATTTTCTGGTGGCGGTCAAGCGCGAGGTACTATTTGTATATGTTATATTTAACCTATGACCTTAAATAAACCACTGATCAAATCGCTCGCCAAATGGCTGTTTTTCTCTGGCATAATCCTGAGCTTTAACTCTGCTGCGGCTCAAGAGATTAAGCCGAACGATTATTTCATTGGACGAGTAGTGACGATTGAAGAGACGACCCCTGTCAACGAAACTGCTACTGAGACAATTAAACAGTTTCGACAGCGATTGACCGTCCGTGCTTTGACCGGTCAAGAGCGTGGTCAGACGCTGACCGTACCTGATTACTTTGCCGGTAGCGCCACTTCGCAGCTTCGGGCACGAGAGTTAGTCGTAGCCACTAAAGTCAATTCAGTTGATCCAGCCGCTTACTATGTCAGTGCTCGTTTTAGATTACCGGCTACTCTTGGCTTACTCTTGGTTTTTTTGTTAGCTGTTTTCTTGGTGGTCGGCCGTCGTGCCTGGGGCTCACTGGCCGGCTTAGCCTTTAGTTTCGCCTTATTGATTTTTTGGGTCGTGCCCAGAATCATCGCCGGACAGGATCCAGTCACCTTGGCCCTCTTGGC
>CAYGIW010000054.1:0-3950 GCA_964350035.1 uncultured Candidatus Saccharibacteria bacterium | reverse complement strand
AATCAAAATCAAGAACTAGCCCAAGCGATGGCGCTTGATATAACTTCTAAAAGAGAAACCTCGAACAGCGGTTTCAAATTGATCCTCGATTCTGCCGTAGACAGAATGAACTACCTATCTGATAAGTTATTTTGGGAAACAGATTGGCATAAGCGTTACAAGGTTGTGCCAGTCTACGATAAAAACGATACCGCTACCGACGACGATAAAAAGGTACCGATAAGTTACAAGGTAGAATCTGAGGTTGAAAAAGGTAAGTTGACCTTTGCACTACTTTCTCCCCTGCTGCAGGCTGAGATTATTCAACGAGCAAAAGAGCGCGAGGCCAGCGACGAAGGTGGTTCAATCAAGCGAGCTGCGATCATTCAGACCCTTAGCACTGGCCGAGAAGGTGGTATTGGTGGTGTTGTCCCGGGCAAGGAAAGAAGTTTTTATTACGCCTATATCCAACTCCTCGCCCTCCATCAGCGTGGCTTGACTAACCCGGATAATTGGTCAGAGGCTGACGCAATCACCATTAATCAGCTAGAAAAGCTATTCGCTGAATCAATCATTCCTTTTACGCCGGAGGTTAGAGGCTCAGGAGAAACATCCGGTATTAAACAGATCAGAGAAAACACTTTTGGCATGGTCAAATCTGGCCTATCTAAACGAATTGTCGTGAACTCAGAGGGAATGGCCACTCTATCGCCAGATGATCAAAGAACTGAATTGCCAACCAGCATATTCTACGTTGAGGAGTCTGCAGATATCTGGCGAGCCGGCGAATTAGCCAACGAAGTCTTACAAGAATGCGGTATAGCTCTGAGATTGATTGAATCAAAGATTGATGACAGCAAACCAGAGTCACCGGAGACAAAAGTAAGGGTAGAGCTAAAGAGGGCAGCGTCAACTTGGCTGGGCTCACCATCTCACTCAAAGGGACTTTTTGAGGCCATCTTTACACCAGATTTCTTTGATATTCTCCGAAGCTATTCTAATTCCATTCCAAAAATAAGTAATGCTGATAGCGTCAGCCCGGCGTTGCCGATCCAAGATACAGCGACTATTCAGTATAATAGATTTAACAATCTCGACCTTGAAGATACCGTAGTCCAGCCACAGATTGAACAGACCAACGGCAGATCGTCAACAGAATTCACTGAATCAGCACTAAAAAAGAAAGTATCTCGTAAGGCTTTGCGCGATCTTTGCAATGAAAAATTCTTCAAAGATCTGGGCTTTACCGTAAACTATGATCCCATCTTTTCTCGCTATACTATTACCACCCTAGATGGTCAAAAGAACTCAGGTATAGTTAAATTTGTTTCGACAGGCGTTGCCGAAAATGGCCTTTTTTCCAAAGATCAAGTACCTAACGCGATTCGTGACGCCGTCTCGGCAGGTAGTAAAACAGAGATATTTTTTGCTCTAGGCGTTCATCTGGCTGACGCATCGCTGAAGTCGCAGAGACCCGATGCTAATCAAATCGAACTTGCGCTACAGAGAACTAATAATAAGCCATCCGAGCTAGCCGCTAACTATCTAGACACTAACCCCAATCGTCGATTACTCGGTGGCGATCCCACCACGGCGACCATGACTGAGCTAATTCAATCAATTCGCGAAGCCGAAGCCTGGAAAGAGGTCAGAGCAAAAGCTGCTAATAGTATCACTGTCGTCAAGCTGACTTACGATAGCGACCCATACGGCATTGGCTCTACTGCTGTCGCTATGGGCCTGGCTAGCTTACAAAAAACTAGACGAGCGACAGAGCTAACAGCTAGCGCAGCAGAGAGAAATCAGAGCTTTGCTCGTGCCAATAAATCGGCTGATGCGATTGGCACGCCACGTCTGTATTCCAACGACCTCAAGGCCGCACCCTTTGACGCGACTTTGCCGCGCGAAAATGAGCCGATGGTCTTAGTGACCGAGCTCACCAAGGAGGGCGAGCACCGTTCGCGCTTAGCGTATCGCGACATAAAACCCATCAATGGCGTATCGAAGCCCGGCACGGAAATTGCTACTCCTTCGGCAGGCATAAGGTCGGACATGTTGGAATTAAAAGTGCCTGGGACGAATGAAGTGATTGGGGTTGATAAAATTGAAACAGGCCACAAGAGATCTCCCGAAGTAAAATCATTCTTAGCAGAAGACGGTCTTTATCGTCTAGCCACACGGCACCTAGCCGAAGTTGGCAATATTGCCCGCTACGCTGGCGAACCCCGCTTCGCTCCCGAAGACCTACGCGATGTCAAAGAGATTAGATTGCAACAGTTCGGGGTTCTGGCTCGCTGCTATGCCACTGTAGCGATTCGGACTCAACGCGATCTGGATTACGCTTATGCTCGCTGGCAACAGTCCTTTAATGCTAAAGAATCACTAAGCCCTTCAAGTGCAGCGCAGCAAGATGAAAAACAAAAACGAATCGCCGATGAGCTACCCGAGCGGTCAAAATTACTTGTCGATATCGCTGAAAAACGTGTTATGACCCTATCGACTCACTTTGATCGTGACGAGATCTATAAAATCGGTGCGGATAGGGCGGACGATGTAGATCGAGGACTCTTAGCGCCCACCGCCTTTACTGGTCTAGATTTTGCCGACGATTCTAAGGATCAGCGTCATGAACTTTATCCACTTTATAACCCCGCTAGCGCAATCTTAAAACATCCTAGTGTGTCTGCCGTCATCGATAGAGCTCCCGAGGGGTCTCCAGCGCTTGGAAAGAACCTCTTGTCTCCCTATGAAGATGGTGCGTCTCCAGCTGAAATTCTAGCCGATACACTAAACAACGAACAGTTGACCGATTTAGAATTTTTCCAAAGACTGGTCGAGCAACATATTAACTCCACGCCGAGAATTCGCTCACAAGCCAGAAAGGCTCGCTATTTCTGGTTATTAGCGATGAAATTAGGACACGAACCTAGCGAGAGCGCTCAAGCTATTTTAGGGCTAATCGATGCTTTTAGGGAAAACTACCTCAAAAATCTTCCGGGGTTTTTTGATATCGAAAAAGAAGTTAGCGCCAGAATTTCGGTAATCACGAAAACTATTCTCAATTCAGGGATTATATACAGCCAAGAACTAGACGAGATCCACGAACAGCTAATAGATTGCCAGGAGAGACTTAGAGCTAAGCACAGAGGCGAAGGATTAAGAAGCCAACTAACCTCAAGCTTTGATGCTTTGTTCAAATTAAGAACCCGTGAATTACCTAACACTGAAGCAGTCATATCAGCAAACACCGTTGAATTGAGTCGTGCCAAATACTTCGAACGCGTAATGGAGTATGCTCGAGAAGCCACAGTCAACAGGCTTCTCGGGGAACAGCTGGCTAATATTAAGGAGAATAAGCTGACGGCACGCGAGGTAGCTGAAAAGATCCTCAGTTATTACCTACAAGCCTTAATGGCGGAATATATCAATCTTGGCCACAATATCGCTCAAGAGATCAATCCAGACGACGTTGGCACTAAGGAGAAGATACAGCAAAATCGTTCTGGTGCCCGCCTTGTCGGCGCCTTGAACAATTTTAAACTGAACTGGAGCAACAAGAAAGGATATAATAATCCTCGAGCGGTACCAACGGCCGAAACAATTGCCACCCACTTTAGTCAAAAGAACTTTCTGCAGATCATGGATAATACAGCTCAACTCATGGCTATTGCTATCAACAGCGCCTCAACCCAACAGGGCACGCCCGAACATATCCGACCACAAGTAGAGAAAGTCTTAAAAATGGCAGCTCCCGAATATCGGCCGGAGATTGGCAATACTGAGCGCCTTGGCCGAAGCCAAGATGTAAACTTACAGATGTTACTCGAGAAATTATTAAGCGAACTAATCAAAGACGACCTGGCTGATAACGGCGATCGCCTAGTGCTAGGCGGATTACCGGCCCAGGGCCACCTGGTCCCTGGAGTCGAGCGAGCAGTCGCGCACTTATGTCCTTTCGGCCCGCGCCACCG
>CAYGIW010000053.1:0-3951 GCA_964350035.1 uncultured Candidatus Saccharibacteria bacterium | reverse complement strand
GGTTTCAGGTACTATTTCACTCCCCTATTCGGGGTACTTTTCACCTTTCCCTCACGGTACTTGTTCACTATCGGTAAGATATGGTATTTAGCCTTAGGTGTTGATCCACCTATCTTCACGCAGGATTGCACGTGTCCTGCGTTACTCGTCAGTTAATGATCTTACGACCACCAACCGGTTTGCCTTATCCGCCACACAACCTTTCGTCTACAGGGCTATCACCTTCTTTGGCTCACCTTTCCAGGTGATTCGGCTAGAAATGTATGACGCTAGGCAAACAGGGCTGTTCCAGTTTCGCTCGCCACTACTCCCGGAATCGCGATTTGCTTTCTTTTCCTCGACTTACTAAGATGTTTCAGTTCAGTCGGTTCCCGTTAGACAAGGAATTGCACCTTGCTAATATCCGCCTATAGCGGATGGGTTGCCCCATTCGGAGATCCCCGGATCAAAGCTCACTTGGCAGCTCCCCGAGGCGTTTCGTCGCCAGTTACGTCCTTCATCGGCCATATCTTCCAAGGCATCCCCCATATGCACTTTCGTACGAATTATCATTCTCTCTATCTGAGGCTGCTTAGGGCAGCTGATTCAGACAACTCTCGATGAATTCCTTTAGTCACTGACTTGCGTCAGCGAATCAAGGATAACCACACTGCGCCTCAAGCAATTTCGGTTGCGTCAGACGGTTCTCGGTTAAGAGAATCGTGAGGGCAACTGGGTCGAAATACCTTAAAAACACAACGTGATCATTACTATTTTTGCGTTCACTGGCGTGGAACCAGTAAACACCGCGTCATCAAATTGTAAAGTTACGGTCTAGGCTGTTCGATTAACGATCAGCCGACGACCAATTAAACAACAACCAAACGAGCTTGTTCGAGCAAATTTTGGTTGACGCTTAGCTGTGCGTCGGCGCCTGGTCGAAGCGACTGTTAGAGTGGGCGTAAAGCCAATATAACAGATGGATTTCGCTTTGCCAAGCCACCTAAAGCGGAAAACTTACAAATAAGTGTTTCTTTTAGTTACAGTTTGTATTGTAGCAATTGAAATCGAGTTGTCAAGGACTTTTTTTAGGAGGATTTTTTGGGCAAGTAACACAGGAGCTGTATTGCGAGATTAAAAAGTTTTAAGTGCATTCCATTGTTTGTATGCAACGGTTATAGCGTTATAGTCTGGCCTGATAAAGTAGGTGTACATAACCCGGTCGTTACTCTGTTGACCCTGTCGATAGATATGCGGGCGTTTAGCAAAAACCTCAAAAAATGGCTGGGGGAAATCATTGGCATTTGCCGTATAAAGTATCGAATTGGGTGATAATACACAAGTTGCACCAATTATTCTGTCTTTCATCAACTTCTTTATTCGATCATCTGCTATTCCTTCATTTCTGTAGAAACAGGCTAGTCTAGCGGCTAATCTGATAATTCTTTCCTGAAAGCGAAACCTCCTTAATCCAGAGATTACTCTTGTACGCGCTAATTCTATATCGGGAAATGCTCCATCGAGAAGCTCGAAATAAGTAAAATGCGATATCGCTGGCGTATAACCTGAAGCATAAGCTTCCTGCAAATCATAGCCAATTCCATCAGCAAGACCTGGATTATTAGCGTGTTGAATAATACATGTATCGATAATTATATATTTAGGGCGTTCCAGTGCCATCTTCGAGTTCTTTCCTAGGCAAATTAGAAAATTCCCCGTCACTCATCGCTTTTACAAGTGCTTTAATCGCCTGATTGACTGGAATGGTCGACGCAGAAACAGGGATAGTGGATTTGTCTGTTATGACTATATTGCCTAAATCTATGCGACCGATTCTTTTGTTAGATGGAAATTTTATTTTCTTAATTTTCATATACTAATTATACTCCGTTGCGCAAGAAACCACAACTGAATGTCCGCCCAATTACTCTACTTGTCTTAATGAGCTTTTGAGCTGACACTATAGCTATACCATGGACTATTCAAGACCTTCGTTGGTGATGACGATTTAACCGAAAAAACCTTTTTCATTGGCCCGTAAAATAGACGACATCAAACCACTACGTATAAGACGTTCTAAAGCTGATCATTCATCCTCCAAATAGCCCGTAATCGAAGCGACCGAGAGATCAACGATCTGATTTGCCGAGGCTGTCGAGCTAGAGCTCGGCTCTAGGCTGACGGCGGACTCTGGCTCGGCTAAACTGACTAAACTCCGTTGAAGTTGCCAGGCTAAGACTAAAATCAGTAGCAGTACCAGGGTCGAAACTGTAGCAACGATTAATTTTTCGAGAGCAAAGGGACTAAAGTTTTTCATTTTTATCCTCTTTGGCTGGTTTTGTCTGACCCAGACGCCACTGCAAGGTCAGCTGCTCTTGGTTCGGAACTGGTCCGGCAAGGAGCTCGAAACTCAAGATGCCCGGCAACTCGCCTTGAGTCGTCATCGCGGCGATCAGTTGCCAGAGCTCTGACTGTGAACCAGAGAGCTGCATAGTTGCCTCGGTCGTCGATCCGGTGGCAACCGTAGGATTGATTTTGACCGAGAGCTTGCGTTCATTAATTAAACGCTCGACCTGAGCCTGTCGTTCACTTGCCGAGGGCCAGGCTTGGCTCAAAGCTTGACGATTATTCAGTCGATCAAGGCTCTGACGGCCGCTCAAATAATCAACCACCACTTGGACCAAGCTCAATCGTTGACTGGTCGCCTCGGCAAAACGTTGGTTAGCTTGCTTGAGCCAAACCAGTTGCATCACTAACCAAACACTGACGAGAAGCATGGCGAGAGTGTAAAGAATAGTCCACTGGCGCTGATTCGCCTCGGTAACTTTTGAGAGGAGTTTAGAGGCCAGTTTGGACCAGGCAGTCTTGATCATGGTTGAACCTTAGTAACGCTTGGTGCCGTATCGGTTGCGGTTTGGGCTGTGAGAACTGGAACTGTCGGAATTGCCGTTGTCGGAATTGCCGCGGTGGAAACTGCCGCGGTGGAAACTGCCGCTGTCGGAATTACCGCGGTTGGGCGGTTCTGTCCTAGACTCAAGCGAATCGAGTCGGGGCTGAGGAGTTCGAGCTGCCAATCAGGGTGCGAAGTCTGAAGTTTGGTCTGCCAGCTGGCGAAGCGGTTAGTTTCGGCTGGTGTCGTCAGCTTGAGGGTCAGACGATTATCCTGATAACTGGTTTGAGCGATCGGGCCAATCTCGGTCAAGACGCTCGGTAGGATCGAGAGCCACTCGCGTAAGGCCTGAGCCTGCGCCGATTTACCCTGGAGTTCGGCCTGTCGCCAGAGTCGGCTATTAACCAAACCGATGTAATTATTCTGAGCCGTTAAAGCGGTCCTGACCTGGTTGGCGGGTAGCTGTCCGCTGCTTGGTTGATTAGTTGTCTGTTTGACCGGCTGAGTAGCGGCCTGGCCGGCAGGCGTCAAGCCAGCCGGCGACTGCCCGACTACGGCGACTGCAGTGGTCACGGCGCCTTGGTCAAAGCTTAAAAGCGCTTGGCGGAGTCGACCGGCGCCGACCGAGAGGACCAAAACCAACACCAGAACTAGTAACGATAGAGTTCGCATAACGCTGGCGGTTCTCGCCCACTCGCGTCCCTCGATCTGTTCGGCCGGTAGGATCGATAACGGAAATCTTGAACGCAACAGGCCTAACAGACTAACCGCCCTGAGCAGAGTAAAGCTATCGAGATTAAGATTAGTTAGAGTCGGGCTCACCTTGGCCATGACAACCGGCATAGCTAGTCCGGCCTGGCTAACTAAAGTCGCCAGATTCTGACTGGGCAAGACAACGAGACGACTAATCTGCCGACGACCTTGTACGATCTTCTCTTCATAATACTGTCGAAGGTTATTAATCCGTCGCACCACCGCACTCGGCGACTCTGGCTGGCGGAGATCGGTACTGAACTCGGTTGCCTGCTCGGCAACACAAAACAGACTAAAGTTACCTGGAGAATTCTCGGTAATCACAATTG
>CAYGIW010000052.1:0-4092 GCA_964350035.1 uncultured Candidatus Saccharibacteria bacterium | reverse complement strand
TAGGTCAACCTGTCCTTGAGGAATGAAAGTGACAGGCGTGTCGATCTGATTCTCGAAGTTGTCAATTACTAAGTCGTAACTTTGATAAACGCTCGTCTGACCGGCCAAGTTGGTCACCGAAAGTTTGAGAGAGTAAAGCCCATCATCTAAGTCGTTGAGGCTAAAGCTCCCCAACTGCCCGTTAGTGACGGCTGTGGTGCTCGATACGAGCGTTTGCCAGCCGTCCTGGGTCCGGCTTTTGCCAAGTTCCAGCGCATAGTTGGCGAAGTTAGTTCCGGCCGCCGTTCCCTGGACGGTTACGGTGGTGGCCCCGGTTGTCAGGCTGGTTCGTGTTTTTGGTGAGCTAATTTTCGCCTCGAGTCCGAGATCGCTCAATGTATTAAGGCTATTAAAGGCGTTGATGCGGCCGTAGCCATAAACTAGATCTCGACCTGGCAATCCAAGGTCAACCGCTCCCTGCCTTAACCAATAGCGCAAGCTGGTAAGGCTCAGGTTGGGTTGTTGGCTCAAGAGCAAGGCTGCCAAGCCGCTGACATGAGGAGTCGCCATCGAGGTGCCAGACAGTCGGCAGTAGAAAGTACCCACCGTTTTGTTGGCTGGGCAGATGGTGTCGTTTGTCGCTTTGAGCGAAAGAATATCTACTCCCGGCGCTACGACGTCGAGCTTTGCCCCGCGGTTAGAAAAGCTAGCCAGTGCGTCGGTCGTATCGCTAGCTCCAACGGCAACAGCCTGTTCGGCTCCGGCCGGAGAGTAGTCAAGTGCGTCGTTACCATCGTTACCGGCGGCGGCCACAACCAACATATTTTTAGTTTCAGCGTAGCTGACGGCATCGTCGATCAAGGTCGATTGACAGTTGCAACCCCAGCTATTCGAGGCAATCTTGGCGCCGTTATCGGCGGCATAACGAATTGCCTGTGAGCCGGACATATTAGAGCCGTAACCAAGACTATCTAAAAAGCGAATGTTCATAATCTGGCTTTGCCAGCTCACTCCAACTACTCCGAGGTTATTGTTACCGATGGCTCCGATGGTGCCGGCGACATGAGTACCATGACCGTAGTCGTCCTGAGGATTGCCGTCATATTGGACGAAATCCCAACCGTTACGATCGTCAGTGTAACCATTAGCATCGTCATCGATAAAGTTACCGGCAATCTCGTCTTGGTTGACCCAAAGATTAGCGGCGATATCGGGGTGAGCTTGATCGATACCCGAATCGATAACGGCGACAGTAATAGTATTGCTACCAGTTTGCAAATCCCAGGCTTCGGCAGTGTTAATCTGGCGCAGGCCCCAAAGATCAAAGTAGCTCTGTCCCCAAGAGCCTAACGAGTTGTAATAAGGATCGTTGGGCTCTAGATCGGCTTTGACCAGATAGTTAGGCTCGATTGTCTCGATTGCCGGCTGCTTTTTGAGCTCGGTAATTAGTTGATTGAGGCCGGCTAGCTCGTCTTTATTTTCAAAAGTTAGTTCCGCTCGATTAAATTTTGCCTGACTGACGGTATTTGGAGTATCCAAGGTGATGATGAGCCAGCGCGACAGCTCATCGCCGCTGTCTGAAGGTCGCTGTCCGTTAATGTCGGGAATAGTCGCCGATTTTACGCTTTTAATTTTGTGATTCTTCAGTTTCTCGAGCTTAGGCTTAAGTTTATTGAGTTCGCCTGGCTTGGCCTTGACCAATAGCTCATTCAGTCTAAACTCAGTGGGCTTTATTGAAGATCTGTCAGCTTGTGAGTTTTGGTTATTTTTGGCTGCCGCTACCAAGGTCGAGTTTTGAGGTCTGCGGTCATTAATAAAGAACTGTCCACCGAGGCAGACAGCCAACAGGAGCATGGCGAGAAATAAAAACGACCGTCCTTGAATCGAACGATCATCTGTAAATTTATTTTCTGATTGACTGCCAGTTGAAAATATCTTTCGAAGCATTGAACCGCCTTTGACTCACAGAAATAAATATATATTTTTTCTATCGTAAAAGTGTCAACGCCGGCTGTCAAGTTTTACTGCAAGGTCATTAGATCTAACGAAGAAAATAAAAAAGACTCAGCCTTGACGCTAAGTCATGGATGGCGCGCCTGAGTCTGCTAGGACTCCGTCCATGATTAAAACTCATGTTCCTCGTCAATCTCTAGAATGATGAATTGAATACCTTTTGATTCTAAAATGCTTGGCGGGATGGAGTGTGTAGTGCCTGGCTGTTTCAAGATGCCTTCGTGTACAGGAAAACAAGCTTTAGGTTCAATCTCTAGCGCATAATCAATCGCTTCTGACAGTTTCATCCATGGCCCCGCCACCGGCAGAGCCAAGATCTCTACCTTCTTTCCGGGATCTGTAAATGAGTCGCCCGGATAAAAAAGCTTGTTGGCAATAAGATATCCGGTATTCTGAATCGGTTCAATTGATGAGTGCATAAGAGCGTGGTCATTGCCAAAGCCCTCAATCAAAATCCCCTTAACGTTAGCGCTTTGCCCCTCTTCGATAGTCATGAATGTAATATCATTCTTCGCTAAAAGCACACCAACGCTGTTGTTTGTGATCACTTCTGCCTGCGGATTGTTTTTCAAAATTGCGCTTAGGGAATCAATATGAAAATGATCGGCGTGTTCGTGTGTGATGAGTACGAGATCGATATTTTTTATTTCGTTTTGTTGTGTTGAGAAAGTGCCAGGGTCAGTCAAGATTCTGACTCCATCGACTTCAATCAATAGGCAACAATGTCCAAATTTCGTGATTTTCATAAGTGGTTATGATGAGATTAGCTTCGAGTACATAGTCTAAATTTCGCGAAAAGTAATGATTGGCGCGCCTGAAGGGACTTGAACCCCTGGCCTTGTGCTCCGCAAGCACACGCTCTATCCACTGAGCTACAGGCGCCTATCGGCACTATACCCGATATCAAACTCCTTGTCTATCCCTGTTGAAGTTGCTATGATGAATTCCTAATGGCCACAAATGGATTGTCAAATTGAGAGCTTCAAGGAATATAATGTCAAAAACACAAAATCTTACTAAGTTTCTGGATCGATTCTGGTATCTCAAGCAGGCTTGGGCTATCTTTAAAACCAAATATTTAGAACTAGCCGCACTCGAACTGCTATCTTGGGTTGTACTTTTGATTATAGCGGTTGTCGCATTAGTTATTAGCGCTTGGTTTTTAGGTGGTCTTGATCTGATCAACGTCAGTGTTGATTCGCTCAAAAATTGGCCAAGCAATCTACGCTTTGATTCAATTGAGCATTGGCTGATTAGCGTTCGCAATACGCATAGCGCAACTTTCTGGCAATTCTCGTATAGCGTACCGCTTTTGCTAACTCTCGGACTGATGATGTTATATTCTTCGTTGCGAACCATAGCCTTGCTGGTGGTTATCGAATCGAATAGCAAGGAATATTGGTCAAAGTTCAAAACCTTACTACGCCATAATTTTTGGCCATTAACATTAGCTAGTCTCGTTTCCGGCCTGATCATTTTGGCGGGATCTACTTTATTCATCGTTCCCGGTGTATGGCTAGCCTTGAGTTTTATATTTCTACCTTACTTTATCGTTTTGGGTAAACTTGCCCTTTGGCCATCAATAGTCGCTAGCACTCGTCAATTAAAGAGGTCTTTTGGAACTATGGTTGGATTGATTGTTATATTTACCGTGTTCAGTTCATTGGTTGACGCTATCTTTAAATCTAATTCAAGTATGCTGTTGAACGCTCTAGCTAGTTGGATCTCATCATCTATACTGATGCTTTCCTTCTTATCAATCTATCGTCAATCGACAGAATCTAAAGCCGATCAGGACTTGATCATTGTTAAGTCAGATCCTTGGATCAAATGGGCCAAGGCCCTGGCAATCTTAGGAGTTGTCGTACTCCTTGGCGTTACCGTTCTCATTAATCTTGGAACCGAAATAATCTTTAATACTGACTATATCGGCTCTAAATAATAGGATGATTGCGATGCAGCAGAATATTTTGCCAGTCGTTGGATCGCTATCTACTATATATAGACGTCATTGGGTGTCGTTTTTGGCTCTATCGCTACTCTTTACTTTAGTTTTTAGCGAAACTGTTATCATTGCAGAATCGTATTTTCGGGATAAGG
>CAYGIW010000051.1:0-4177 GCA_964350035.1 uncultured Candidatus Saccharibacteria bacterium | reverse complement strand
CTCTTAAACGATCTCTTTCCCATTCCCGAGCCGACAGCGACTGATCATCCGCCACTACCATCGGCCACCGTTGACAAAAGTGATCACCGTCTACCTTCAGAGCTACCGATCGGACTCTTGGGCTACAGCTTTACCTCTGGGCAATCGCTAATCGGTTCAGCGGCTCCAGCCATCGGCTGGTTGGCCGCCAGCTCAATCTTGGCCTCGCTACTCACATTACGTGACCGTAAAGGTATGCATTGGTTAATCGCCGGCTTTATCGTGATCAATCTTCATACCTTAATCCAAGGACTCTCAGGGTACCTAGAGTTAGCCTGGTGGGATAATCCTTGGCTTTCGGCCGCTAGCCTGACCTTGGGCTACCTCTTGATTGCTTGCGGTAGCTATCAACGGATTAGGGGCAAGGTGACTAAACACTTCCTTCAAATCGTCATCTGGCTCTATCTCATGATTATGGCGACTACGATCGGTTTGAGTCTCACCATCGTCGAGAGTGCCGCCAGTCTAACTATGTTGACCTATTTCGTTGTCGGAACGTTAACCCTAATTTTGCCGATTATACACGCGATGGCCTTTGATCACCCTCAACTCAATCCTGAAACCGCTCATGAATAAGAAGCCGCAGACAACGCAACAGATCCTGATCCTTGGGGCTGGCTTTGCCGGCCTCCGCGCTGCCAGCGATCTAGCCGCTCGACTAGCTAACCGTCGAGATATCGAGATCATTGTCATCGACAAAGAAGATCATCAGGCCTTTCATGCCCGTCTCTATGAGCTGATTGCCGAGGCCTTGCCGCGTCGTGCCGTTCGACTCTCGCATCGACAGATCCTCGAAAACACCCAGGTTCGCCTGCTTCAAGATCGAGTCCTCAAAATCGATCCCATCAAGCAAGTAGTAAAACTGCATAGCTATGGCCAACTCCGATACGACTACTTAGTAATAGCGCTCGGAGCTCAAAATAACTTTCGCTCGATTCCCGGAGCTCAAGAGTTCTCGTTACCACTCCAATCTGTCGGTCAGGCGATGCAGATTCGCGATCAGCTGCAAACGCTCTATAAACGCCAATCCGAGGTCAAGGTAGCCATCGTCGGTGGTGGCTTAACTGGAGTCGAATTAGCGGCGGCGCTAGCTCACTACGAACCGGCTCTGCGCGACCATTTTAGTCGGGATCAGCATCGCTTTGAAATAAATTTGATCGAGGCCGGCCCGCAAATCTTAAACGGCCTCCAGGAAAAGACACGGCGTTTCGTAACCGGCTGGCTCAATCATCATCAAGTTCAGCTCTTTCTCGGTCATCCGATCAAACAGGTTAAAAGTAAGCAATTAGTCCTTGCTTCTGGTCAAGTTTTAGACTATGACTGTCTGATCTGGGCAGCTGGCTTCAAAGGCTTAGAGCTCTTAGCTAAGAGTGGTCTCAGCACCGATCCTACCGGTCGCGTCTTGGTCAATGCCAAGCTCCAAGCCAAAGGTTTTGCCCGGATCTTTGTCGCCGGCGATGCCGCTCACTACGCCGTCACTCACAACAACTGCTTACCGATGAACGCTACACATGCCATTTATCAGGGTAGTTGTATTGCCCATAATATCGCCGCCGCCATCCATCATCAACAGATGATTCGCTATGATATTCAAAAGTTTCCGGTAATCCTACCGCTCGGCGAACGAACCGGGATCCTCGAATGGGGTCAGTGGCAACTCAGTGGTCGATTAGCCTTGAGAATCAAACTATTACTGGAGTTTTACTATCTGGCTAGTTACCTACCGCTGCGCCTAGCCTGGAGGCTGACCTTCGTCTCGCGTCACCGCTAGACCAAAGACCGACTCGACAAGCCAGTGATTAACTGGTATAATCTCCTTGTGTCAGATCAACTTAACCCTATCGCCCTTCCGGCAGTCGTTACCGTCAGACAGCTTAGCGAGCTGATCGGTTTTAATGTCGCCCAAATAATCAAGGTTCTCATTAGCTATGGCGTCAAGGCCACTATTAACGAGAGTATTGATTACGAAACAGCGGCCATCGTCGCCGATGAGCTCGGCGTCAATGTCACGCCTTTGATTGCCCAAAAGATCGAGATTAAACCCCAAGACCAAGTCGCTGCCAATCTCGTCAAGCGCGCTCCGGTCATCACAGTCATGGGTCACGTCGATCACGGTAAGACCCGCCTTCTTGACACCATCCGACAGACTAATATCGTTGCCACCGAAGCCGGGGGCATTACTCAGCACATTGGTGCTTATCAGGTCGAGGTCAAGACCGAGGACTCTACCCAAAAGATTACCTTTTTAGATACTCCAGGTCACGAGGCTTTCTCGGCGATGCGCGCCCACGGTGCCAATATCACCGATATTGTCGTCTTAGTTGTTGCCGCCGATGACGGCATTAAACCTCAAACTTTAGAGGCGATCTCGCACGCTCGGGCTGCCAAAGTTCCGATCATTGTGGCTATCACCAAAATCGATAAACCAGAGGCCGATCAAGAACGGATTAAGCGTCAGCTCGCCGAACTCGATCTATTACCCGAAGAGTGGGGTGGCAAGACACCAATCTGTCCAGTTTCATCGGTCACCAAGGCCGGTATTCCCGAGCTATTAGAGTTGATCGTCTTGACTGCCGATGTTCTCGAACTCGAGGCCGATCTAGCCGCGCCAGTTCAAGGCGTAGTTATCGAGTCCCATCTCGCCCCTGGACTTGGTCCAGTCGCTACAGTTTTGATTACCGTCGGTCGACTGAAAGTGGCAACTAACCTTGTCTTTCGTTCGACCTATGGCAAAGTCCGTTCAATGGATAACTTCCTCGGCAAAAAACAGACCGAGGCAATCCCGGGTACACCAGTCAGAATTGCTGGCTTGCGTTCGGTTCCCGAATTTGGCGAAACTTTTCAACAGGTTGCCGACGACAAAATCGCCCGTGAGATGATCGAACAGAGCGGGGCTCGCGCCAATGTTAAATCAATTCGTCAGCTTGGACTTGGCCAACTTAGCCAAGATATCAGCGCTGGCGAGCTTAAAGAGCTAACCGTCATCGTCAAAGCCGACACCCAGGGCTCGCTCGAGGCCATTGCTAACTCTTTGAACGAGCTTGGAACGAGCGAAGTCTCGATTAAGATCGTTCATCAAGCCGTTGGCGATGTTAACGAGAGCGATATCAATATGGCGCTCGCCTCTCAGGCAATCGTCGTCGCCTTTAACGTCAATGCCGCCGCCCCAGTCCGCAAATTCGCGACTCAAAAATCCGTTAAGATTAGCTCTTACTCCATCATCTACCAATTAATCGACGACCTTTACAGCGCTCTCTCGGGCCTCCTAGAGCCAGAGATTGTCGAGGTTGACCTGGGACAACTCGAAGTTCTAGCCATCTTCAAAGATAGTAGAAAAGACAGTATCGTTGGCGGTCGCGTCGTAGCTGGTGCCGTCGAGAAATTAGCCTCGGTGCGCATCAAGCGTAACGGTCAGGTTGTTGGCTTAGCCAAAGTTAAGCGCGTTCAGCGTGAAAAAGAGCTAGTCGACAAGGTCAGTGCCGGTACCGAATGCGGCCTCATGCTCGACTCTGACACGCCAGTCAAGGTTGGCGACAAGCTCGACTTCTTTAAACAAGAAGAGCATATTCGTAAACTCGAGAAAAAGTCCTCTCACTAATCGTTAGCACCACAGCCTCTTAACCTGTTATTCGCTTGACAGAGAGAGGTTTTTGCCTTAGATTATAACTCATGTCCCAGGTATTTCACCGGGGAGGAGGACCATTATCAGTAGCGAGAACGATTTAGTTCCGATACCGAAGAGGTTCAATCAACTTTTGAAGGGGGTTAATCGACGCCGTCTCAATCGTCTCTGGCGCTGGTTGACCCGTTTTTTCAATGTGCAGTTCGCCATTATCGCGATCGCTTTTTTCGTCTTGACCCTCAATACGGTGGCCGTTCCACCCCAAGAGATCAGCACAACTGTCTCGGCCTTGGCCGATTACGATCCTAACGCCTTGGCCGCTGCCGCTAACTCAATTAACAGCTATCTGCCTGTTTTATCTGAACTTAACTCGCAACGGACTTCTGATCAGATCGTTGCTACCTTAGTCGGTCCTGATACTGGCTACTCGCCAAAACCGATGTTGGTCGAAACGATCGATCACGATACTGCTTATCGAATCGCCCGAGGCCTACGCAAAGAGACAGTCACCCACAC
>CAYGIW010000050.1:2857-4270 GCA_964350035.1 uncultured Candidatus Saccharibacteria bacterium | reverse complement strand
GCCTGCTCAATATTCTGAGTTGATTATTCAGGAATGCCAGAATATTGGTCTATAATTTCTTAGTTACCATTAGTCCATTATCAAGTGCGGCGAGATAGTAGCTTGTTATTCTATGATCAGTACGAGATTTAGGTAGGTGAGTTCCTGTAACTCGTTGGAAATAATCTTCCATCATGTGACCATAGTCATTTATATTGTCGGCCACAATTAAAGCGCCAGACTTCATTTTTGGAATGAGTAGGTCTAAATATTTGCCGTAGTTTTCTTTATCGGCATCGAGAAAAACAAAGTCGATCTTGCCTTGATCCCAGTTCTCTAAAGTCTTACTTGCTTCGTCCTCGATGAGGGTAACATTTGTTAATTTAGATTGCTCGAAGAATTTATTGGCAAGAGCAGCTTTCTCTTTAAGCAGCTCAATCGTGGTCACTTTCCCCTTGTTGTAAGTTGCTCCGTCGGCTAGGAAAAGCGCAGAATAACCTGCCGAAGTTCCAACCTCGACAATATTTTTTGCACCTGTAAGAATTATGAGGTTACGAAGTACCTTAGCACTTTTCGAGGGAACAGACCATAGTTTGATTGTCTCGCCTTTTTCTTTGCGACCAAATGTGTGGCTATTAGAATCGATCTTATACTCCCATGCACTTTCAATCTGCTCAATCGCTTTAGCTGCATTATCGACATCTTTATTAATCGGTAAAACAATCTGTGTGTTATCGAAAGATACGTTAAGCCGCTCCAAGATGTGCTTAGCGATAAATAAAGCATCGATTTGATCAATATCGTGGTTAGGCATAGTTAAGCAGTCCGTTCCCAGTGTTGATAACCAACACAGAATGTTTTTCAGGATTAAACTCTGGATGAATAGTCTTTAAGTGTTTCAATAAAGCGATACCGCTCGCACCACTGGGCTCAGCTGTAATACCAGTCTTCTGCATTTCACCCAAGGCATCACGAATATCATTATCTGAAACGTTATAAACAACGTATTGTTCTCGCTTGCGGCCTTTTCGGTCAATCGGCTCGTGGCGGGTTAAAGCTTGGCCTTCGCTCGCTAATCTATCTGTATCAACCCAGATAGGACCGTAAAGCATGACGGCAATTGTATTAGGATTCCCTGAGCTCACTGGAACCACTTTTGTTGGCAGCTGCTTGTCGTTCACATAATCAATAATTTCATTGCAAAGAATGCCGGCGCCAAAAGGAACGATGACATAGTCAGGTATGGAATCGAGCTGTTTTTCAATCGCTTCGATAATAATATTCACATAGGCAGGTCGATTAAGTCCTTCGGTAATATCGACAAATTCTCCAACAACAGCGTTATGTTCTCGAGCTAACTCCTCAAGATCCTTTGAGCGATAGACTTTCTTGGTAAGATCAATAGGAACGATTGCGCAAGTTTTTTTGAGATCT
>CAYGIW010000050.1:0-2847 GCA_964350035.1 uncultured Candidatus Saccharibacteria bacterium | reverse complement strand
GCAGATACAGTCCGACCTTCAGTGCTAGGACCAAAAGCTTTCTCTGATAGGTGCGGAGGGATGAAAGCAACCGCACGGGCAACTTCTTTCCCAGCTAACTTATTTAATTCAGCAACATAATAGCCCATAGCTTTAGCCGTATTGCCGTAGGAGATTGAGCCAAAGGTGGTAAGAGTTGGTTCTTCTCCTCGCTCTAATTGCGCGAATAAAGGCCGAACCATTTCAAAAGCCAAACGGTCTTTGAACGTATGAGTTGGATTTTTCGTCTCATCTTTAATCAGAAGACGTTGCGCTCCATAGATAGGCGATTCAATTTTGACAATTGGCGTATTGGCAGGGATATGTAGTTTCATATTACTTTTCCTTAGACTTGTCCCAGACTGATAAAAAGAAGTCTGTATACTGTTGGCAAATCATGGGTGATTTAATAACAATCGCCATCGGCTTTTTGCCCCAGACAAGGTTAATGACGCGATCCTTAAGAATAATCATACCGACGGGAATATCTTGATCGGTAAATCGAATTTTTAATTGAGGAACTGCTCTATATATATCCTTAACTACGTCCTTCACCTTGGCATTCACGATTGAGCGGTCATCAATACCTTTATCAGTTAATTCTTTATGGAAAGCAGGTAAAAAGCTACCGAGCGCAGGATCATGATACTCAGATTTAAATGCGAAAGACCAGTAATAATCACCTTTTTCTAGATCGTTTTTAATCGAAAGGAACATATTTTCAAATGAGTTTAGTCCTTTGTAAACACTAATCAATTTATTCCCACCTGTATCGTAAATTTGATCCTCATTTTTCAGAGAATAAAAGGAACCTCGTCCTAAGCCTTGTCGAGAAATGAGCCCTAACTCGGTTAATCGAATGAGGATTTGTTTAGTTGTCGGTCGAGGAATCATGAGCTTATCTGAAACCATGCCAACTGAAACATGCTCTTCTTCATTAAAGAGAGCTAAGGTTTTGCGTTGATTAATAGATAGTTCATGGGCATTATTCATGTATATATCCGCTTATATGTGGTTATAGCCAATTATATACAATAATGGACAAACTGTCAAGCCTTTGGAATTATATACCAAAAAAGTTCGAGTCCAGTCTAGGTATGACAGTTTACAAACCTGTAATTTTCATGGCGGACGGAGTGGTAAAATTTACAATTAACGGGTTGGGTGAAGTTAGTTGAATATCTACATCTTGTAATGAAAGAATGCCAAGAATTACAAACTGTTCCTGGGATATGCGTATTTTTGCGACTATAAGCAAACGAGCCCCGGGAATCATCCCAGAGCTCGCGTTGTGTGCCGGTTGACCTACCGGCGAGGGTGTGTGATTGATGCTAGATGCACTCAATCGACCAGTCGACGCTCTGACGTGACCAGTACTTGGCTTCGCGGTTGATCCGCGATGCGAAGGCTTGAACGAAGCGGTTCAAGTCCTTGACCTCATCCAGTCCGAAGACGTGGATGTTGTAGTACATAGCTCGGGCGCTAGGGTCCGTCGGGTCGAGGTACTCCGTGCGGACTTCCATCCACACGTTGCAGTCGAACTCGTCGGCTGCAGACTCGATGCCCCATTGAAGGGCCTGAGAGAAGGAGAGATCTAGTTTACGTATGCCCACTTCCTCCCACTTGCTGTGCATGTGGTCATACCTCGACCATACGCGCATCTCGTACTCGGACGACCCGATTTGCCGCTTCCAGTATTTGTAGGTTCCCATTGTGCGCACGTTGGCTTTACGCGGCAAGAAGTTCATGAAGACGCGATACTTACCGTCAGCCGTTTGGCCGAGCGGCGGAACGTCAACGCGCGCCTTGAGGACGCCGATCGAAGTCTGTCCGTGCATCGAGGTACTCCCATCCTCAAATAAGGATGCAGCCTATGTTTGATGACCTGGCCAAAGGTCCTATCAAGCAACGCATGATCGCGTTCTGGATAGTAAGTTACCCTAACAGGATAATATTGCTAGTCAGAACTCTATCGTTATAATGTCGAAGCTTACCATAAAAAAATCCATTTGTCAAGGGATAGTCGGGTAAAATTATAGGTTGTGGAAACTAAAAAAGTTCGAATTCGGTCTGTATAAAACTGTGTTAATCCTTGAAATTTAATGGTGGACGGAGTGGTAAAATTTACGAACAACAGATTGGGCGAAGCTTGTTTAACATCCTGATATTTAAATGAAGGAAGCGGGCGTATTACTGGCTCTTGTTTAATGAATCCAATCTAATGTCTATGAACTTCATCCATTCATCTTCGATATAAATATATTGATTATCGGTTAGAAGCATGAGTTTATGATCTTTGTTGTAGTTGAACTTCATTCGCTTACCTAAGTAGAGCTCTTTACAGTAAGGCTGACCCCAATGAGGCAAAATAATAAAATTAACCAGACCTAAACCCTCGTAGCTCTCAAGCTGGCGAAATTCATTCAATGGATCAGTATGACGAATAGGGTAAATATCGGGACCAGCAACGATTGAACCTGCACTGCTACCAATATATGCGACACCGTTATTTACCAAATCAGATATTACGTCAGCACTCTTACTTTCTTGGATCATTTGCAAGAGATGATAGGTATTGCCACCCTCGATATAAATAACATCAAATTGACTGAGAGTCTTGGTGACTTGTTCTTTGGTTTTGTTTGTGAAGGTATAGTCTGTCACTTCAAACCCAGCATCGACTAATGCTTTGCGATCCTTAGCGCGCCATTCCAGATCATCGCTGTAGGGCTCGGAGGCTGTAGTAATAAATACAAGTTTTTTACCCACCGAATGACCGAGCCTATCTGCAATATCATTTGCTACCCGATGAACGCTAGAGGTAAGAAA
>CAYGIW010000049.1:0-4311 GCA_964350035.1 uncultured Candidatus Saccharibacteria bacterium | reverse complement strand
CAAGTCTGGCCCAAAGTTGGTAGCATTAACTGATTATCAGCCAACTGATCGAGCTTGAGCTGATATCGACTCAGGGCCAAAGCGAGCCGATCGTCGTAGCCACTTAAACTAGCTGACACTGGCGTTGATGTTGGCGTAGAGGTTGCGAAGCTAGTCGGCGATAGACTAGCAACCGAAGGTAGCTTGGTCTGAATAATAGGGGCTCGCCACTGCTTAACCTGATAACTCAACCAAACGCTGAGCGCCGGGAAATTAATAATGACAAAGATGAAGATGACCACATAGAGAGCTTGGGTCAAACGGGACAAAAAACTAAAAGGGGGTGTGAACATAATTTGGTGGCGCAGGAGAGAGTCGAACTCACACATCCTTAGGGGATAGTGGATTTTGAGTCCACCGCGTCTGCCATTCCGCCACTGCGCCAGATAATAAGTATAACTTTCAACCTGTTATCTGTAAAGTCTCTAGGCTTTAGCAGAGTTTTTCGCTACCATAAAGTTGTGCCTAAACTTAAGTTGTCCTCGCTCTCTACCTTGTTGGACCTGCTACAGCCCTTGGTCAAAGGGGAGCTGATTACCGACCCGACGATTCTCGAACAGTACTCAACCGATGCCAGTATCTTTAAGATTCAACCCAGCCTCGTCTTTCGACCGGTTGATAGTCAAGATATCCAGACAATTGTTAAGTTTGGCTTGGCGCACCCCGAATTTGGTCTGAACTTCACCCCTCGCTCTGGCGGTAGCTGCATGTCCGGCGGTCCGCTCAATCATAGCGTCATCATCGACACTAAAGCCAAGATGAATCGAATCCTTCAGGTCACTACGCAGGCAGCCACCGTCCAGCCTGGCGTGATCTATGACGATCTCGAACGAGAAACTCTTCTGATTAATCGCTTGATGCCCGCCTATCCGGCCAGCAAAGCCTTTGCCTGCATCGGCGGCATGGTGGCTAACAATTGCGGCGGCGAAAAAACCTTTCACTATGGCCAGATCGAGAACTATGTCCTTTCAGTCAAGATGATCTGTGCCGATGGCGAGGAATATCTTTTTGAGCCGCTGAGTCAACTAGAGCTGAAAAAAGTCATAGCCGGTAACGACTTTCAGGCTCGAGTCTATCGTGAGCTAATCGAGCTCTGGCAAGCGCATCAAGCCTCGATCCATCAGGCCAAACCTCTAACGAGTAAAAACTCCTCGGGCTATCATCTCTGGCGACTTTTTGAAAAAAATAGTTTTAATCCCTTAGCTGTTATCTGTGGTTCCCAAGGGACTTTAGGGATCATCACCGAGATCAAATTAGGACTGGTAACGCCGGCGCCGCATCATCGACTGATGGTAGCCTTTGTGACTAAGATGTCAGAGTTACCGCAAATCGTCCAGGCAGTCTTGCAGGACCGGCCCGAGAGCTTTGAGTGCTATGATAGCGCCACCTTGAAATTGGCCTGGCGTTACGCCCCAGAGCTTTACCGAGCCGCCGGCTTTAAATCGTTGTGGCAATACTGGCTCTCCTTTTGGCCAGAGCTCAAGGCTTGGTGGAAAAACGGCAAACCGGCCTATTATCTTTTGGCAGAATACGGCGCTCCTACCGTCAGTTTGGCCAATGCCAAAGCCAAGGCAGCGGCTAGCCGACTGGAGCCGTTCAATTTGCCGATCGTCTTGACCAAAAATCGCCAACAGGCTCAAAAGTACTTCGCTATTCGACGCGAAAGCTTTGGCTTGCAGCGACGCCACCTCAAAGAGCTTCATGCGGCCCCCTTTATCGATGACTGTATCGTTAACCCAGATAAGCTCAATCAGTTTTTGCCAGAACTCGATCGGTTAATGAAAGACGAGGGTGTTGACTACACCCTAGCCGGCCATATTGGCGATGGTAACTTTCATATCTTTCCCCTCTTGGACTATAGCGACGCCAAAACAATTGAGAGAATCGAATCGCTCAGCCGCTCAATTTACCAACTAGTTTTTAAACTCGGCGGTTCAATGAGCGCCGAGCATAACGATGGCTTGATTCGAGCGCCATATCTGCGAATTATGTACGGCGAGGCGATGTATCAATTGTTCAAGTCAGTGAAAATGAGCTTTGACCCTCATAACCTCTTTAATCCTCAGAAGAAAATTGGGGTGAGCTTTAGCTACCAACGCCAGGCAATTAGACGAAGTTAAATTGATAAATCACGCAAAAATAAAAATGCTGCCCTGACCAAAAAGAATTGACAAGTCCGAACTTGCATGTAATGATGTTAGTGACATGTAAGTACCCGATGCGTGGGGTTCCGTATGGTTCCTCTGGGAGTAATCCCTAAATAGCGCACCGGGCATTGTCATTTTTATAGGGCATACTTTACGTAAATAGTGGACTTTCCTCCACTATTTTTTGTTTGAAATGTATATAATAGCTATCGTCATCAAGCTCGTATTTACGGAATATTGACCAGGATACCATATCGACTACCTGCAGAGCCTTTTCTTCGGCAGGTGTTTTAATCGTTATATGTATATCCAGCTGATGATTATTTTTTGTTTGTTGCTTAAGATAGTTCATGAAATTCTTATTTAAGAAGCGATTCGTTTCTCGGCGCGAAGCAACAAAGTGAATTTCTTCGTTTGTCGGAATGAGTTTTTTAGTAAGAATCCGATCCAATAAAATGTTAGTTACATGGCTATAAAGGTCTGACTTTTCGTTCTGGAGTTCGGTAAAAACTTGCTGTTTGTTAATATAAACACATAGAACGGAAACATCGGTTGCATTGAATGCTTTTAATATTCTCAGGCGAGTCTTGGGATGTTCCTTAAAGGCATGCAATGTGCCAACATGCTGCCATATTTGCTTTTGGGACATTGAACGAAATGTCTTTCTAACCACTCGCTCGAGACTAACCTTTTCTTTAGCGAATAAAAAAGTTACTACAAAGTATCTGCTCGTTCCTAGCTTAGTGAAATCAAAGCCTAAATCGCCACTTTCGTCTAAGAAAATATATGCCACTTAGCCTTTCCTATTACAGTAACGTACCATATAATAACCGAACACCTTAAGGACTGCAAATGTTGCACTTACAATAAAACTAACTGGGAGGGTCCGATGATCTTGACAGATAAATCGAAAGAGCGTATATTGTTTTCTTAAGTAGAGATGGTACACAAAAGACACCGCAACCGGTGTCTTTTGTTTTATATTTGATTAATTCGATAGTTACGATTGACGGCGTAGGTATCGATCGAAGCCAGCGGCCAGGGCTCCGCCAACGATCGGCGAAAGCAGGTACATGGCTACATAGTTACTGAGCTTCATCATGTCTGCAGTCTGTGTCTTGAGATCCATCAAGAGGGCACCGAGACCGAGTGATGGGTTGAGGACGCCGCCAGTGACTTGACCGGTGACATAAACACCGCCCAATAAGGCGAGACCGATAACCAGAGGTGCAATCGAACCATATTCGGCCTTGTCAGTTGAGGCAACTCGTAGGACAACCGTTACCAATAGCGCGGTAAAGATCGCTTCGAGAGCCATCACCGCCCAGAGATCTAGTCCGGCGCTGCCCTGAGGGACAAAGGCGACCTTAGCCATTAAGTAAAACAAGAGGCTGGCTAGAGCGGCACCAATTACCTGAGCGATCAGATAGAGAACTGTCTGTCGGCCAGAGAGGCGCTGAGTAAAGAAATGACCAAGGGTGACAGCACCGTTAAAGTGACCACCCGAGACCGAGCCGAAGCTCGCCACTAAGACGGCTAAAGTGGCGCCAATGGCTAGAGGATTGCCAGAGCTGATGGCAATCGTAAAGACCAATGCAAATGTGCCGACTAATTCAACCAAGAGCGTAGATAGTTTCATCGTGCCTCCGTACTTTCGTATATATCTTTATCACTACTTTAGACTAGCTACAGAGAAAATCAAGAGCGACGCCAAAGCGTACTACCAAGAAAACCCAAGGCGCTCACGATTACGATCGTCGCGCCAGGCGGTGTGGCTAAGAAAACCGAGCCGAAAAGACCCAAGATTACTGCTGTCTCGGCCAAGACGATTGAGAGTAGGATATTCTGCGCTAACGAGCCGCTCCAAAAACGGGCCGTAATCACCGGAATCACTACTAGCGCGCTAATCAACAGGGCACCGACAATCTGAATCGCCAAGCCAACGGTTAGGGCGACCAAAGCGAGCAAGAGATAGTTATAATATTTGACCTTGAGTCCGGTGGCCGCTGCCAACTCCTCATCAAAAACCACCTCGACTAAGGCTCGATAATGCCACAAAATTAAGGCCAGACTCAGCACGGTCAGAACGGCCATTAACCAGACCTGAGCTTGATCGAGGGTTAAC
>CAYGIW010000048.1:0-4351 GCA_964350035.1 uncultured Candidatus Saccharibacteria bacterium | reverse complement strand
ATTTTCGATATCCTCGACGCGGACGCCGCAAACTACTCCCTTGATCATCGAACGCAGGGGATTAAGCTTGGGCGCCTGTTTGATCAGTGCTTCAAAATCAAGCTCATTCTTAATAGCTTCCGCCAATTCAGCCGGCGAATAGCCGAGTAGCCAACAGCAGATCGCGTCCACTTCGGCCTTGGTCCGGCCTTTGCGCTCGGCCTTGGTCAGATAAAGCGGATAGACACGAGCAAAGCTCATCGTATAAATTCGCTGTCGTTTGGCCTCTTCATTCATCTTCATAGCTGTTATTAGCATAGCACAGCCGTTTGTTCTACAATAAAGCCGATGAAAATTCGCATCCAAGTTACGCCGGTGGTCTATCTGATTCTGTTACGACAGGACCAGATCTTATTAATGAGGCGTTTTCAGACTGGCTATTACGATGATCATTACTCTGTCTGCTCTGGTCACTTAGAGGGCAACGAGTCATTGACCTCGGCGATGATCCGAGAAGCGAACGAAGAGATCGGTCTCAACTTAACGCCGGCTGACTTAAAACATGTCCATTCGATGCATCGCATACAGAGCAATACTGATGGCAGCTTTGAAAAACGATTTGATTTCTTTTTTGTCTGCACTCTCTCAGAGGACTCAAAGCTCGGCGAACCAAAGAACGTCGAACCAGATCAGTGCGATCAACTGCTTTGGACCAACCTCGATTCTCTGCCTAATAAGATGATTCCGTATGTCCGAGAGGCGATCCAACAGTATCGTCAAGGCTCACATTATTCCGAATACGGTTGGTCAGACTTGTAGTGGTATAATAATAAAAAAGAGGGGACTAGCGTGAAACATCAATTCTCAAAAATTACTCTGATCGGCCTAGCCGTAGTGATTATTGGTCTGTTAGTGGTTTATTTCATATCTTGGAAATCGCGTAGCGAAACTACCAACGTTGCCAGTAACTATGGCTATAACTACGCCGCAAGTCCCGAGGCTACACCAACCGCAACAACCGTTACAACTGCCAAGATCTCCATTCTCGAAGCCGGTAAAGTTATCCTAACCGGTGGTTATGCCGATCCAACTCTTGCCAAAACCGCTTCTGGCTACCGCATGTATGTCAATCGTCAGAGCGGCGGCCCGAGCGGCTATATGTCGTATACCTCGACCGATGGCCAAACTTGGACTAAGGAAAAAGACAGTATTATCGGCGGCGCGGCGACCGGCAGAGCCGTCGTTTTGCCTAATGGGGTGCGTTTTTACTATCCTGGCCCTCAACCGATCAAAGCCTCTGACGGCCAGGCCGATCTCTTAAGCGCCTTTAGTACCGATGGAGTAACCTTTAAAAAAGATTCCGCCAAAGTTCTATCACCGCTCGATTCGGCTCACTATATCGAGGGTCCGACGGTTTTTCAACTGCCTGACCGGTCCTGGCGACTGTATTTTAATGAAAACTCTGTGGCTGCCGGTAATCAGCGTGACGGCATTATTTACGGCGCCAGCTCCAAAGATGGCCTTACTTGGACTCGAGACGCAGCGGCGACTTTGACCATGGATGCCACCGAATCTGGCACCAATGCGCCTTGGAGCCAAGTGTTGCACCCGTTCGTACTCAAAAATCCCAAGGGCGGCTACCTAATGTTTTATAACTCTCACTCCGAGATCTACGCCGCCACCTCGACCGATGGACTGAAGTGGACCAAGACTGGCAAGGTTGGCATTCACGGCGCCGACCTCGATGGTTATTTCCAGGCCGACGGCACACTTCGCGTCTTTTATGGCGACTTTAGCGAAGCCACTCAGGGTGTCGTTTACATGGCGGTCCTCAAAGTTTAATAAAAATTTAATAACCGTGTTGATCACGGACAACGCTCTGTACCGATTGACAAAGCTAGTGATTGATGGTTAAATAGGTCATCGCCATCCGTATGGCTTGGTTCTGGAGCGATTAACCAACGCTAGAAAGCATTGTTCCAATGCTACTCGGTTTTAACTTTGCCGAGGCCAAGTTGAACACTGGCCTCGATGCGTTGTTCGTAGCCCAGGTGTTTCCCGTACTCGTCTCAGTTCTGATGATGTTCATCGGAGCGGGAGTCGTCTCCCTCCTGATGGCTAAGAAAGCAGAGAGAGCGATCATGATTGCTTTTTGGCACGGTGTCACTGTGATTCTGCTGTTTCAACTGACGGTACTGCTGGCTTGGCTTTACTTCGCCAAGGGGATGTACTTGAGCTCTCTTGCGGTAGCGTTGGCAACTCTTGTAGTTTCCAAGATTGAGTTCTGCTTCTTTCTCAAGCGATCTGGCAAACGAAAGCAGATGCTCAGGCCTTGACACAGTGGTGGCCGTCTCAACAGAGCCGGCCACTTAATTTATATACAGCGTTATGCTATAAATATATTCATATGACATTAATTGATCTCTTTTCTATACTAATCACCATCTTTTCATTTGGCTTAACTTTTCTTGGGTTGCCGGCCCAAATTGTGAAAAACAGACGAGAACGGCGGTCTGGTCAGCCTCTCCTCACGATTTTGATCGCCCTCGGTTTTTATATTACACAGATCTGTTTCTTTTTCTTGATTAAATCTTATCTGCCCATCGTCTCTTTTGGTTTCGGTTTCTTGTTGTGGGGCGTCATTGGTTGGCAATATTGGCAGTACCGAACTCTTCCCAGAGGATAAACGATACGTATCGGTCTCTTCGATAGCGGCTTAGGCGGTCTCAAAATCGCCAAAAGTTTATTCGAGGCGCTACCTGAATACGATTATATTTATCTGGCCGATGCCGCACACGCTCCTTACGGCAATAAAAAACCAGCAGAGCTCTACGATTTGGTTAAAGCCGGAGTTCTTTGGTTATTTGCCCACGAGTGCGAACTGGTGATATTAGCCTGTAATACCGCCTCGGCCGAGGCCCTGCGCCGACTTCAACAGGAGTTATTACCGGATTACCCGCGCAGAAGAGTTCTGGGAGTCATTGTCCCGACTCTCGAGGCGCTCGCGACCGAAACCGCGATCGAGACCCCGCAACGGGTCGGACTATTGGCAACAGCAGCGACGGTCAGCTCTCAAGCTTATACTAAAGAGTTAGCCAAACTTTATCCACAACTTCAGTTCGAGCAGTGGGCTGCTCCCGAACTAGCGAGCTTAATCGACCAAGGCGTATATCATACCGCGATCGCTGAGGCCTTAAGGGAAATTCTCAAACCAATTATTCAGAGTGGTCTGGATCATCTGATCCTTGGTTGCACTCACTACTGTTGGGTCAAGGCAGAGATAAGGCAACTGCTTGGCCCGTCTGTCATCGTCATTAGCCAAGATGAGTTAATCGCACCAAGTCTAAAGAGATATCTTGAGCGGCATCAAGAGCTAACCTCCGGACTGAGTCGTAACCGACAGCGCTGGCTGTTGACCACTGGCACCCTGCCCGAGCTCGAGCCGATCGGCTCTGACGGACGATGGCAACGAGTTACGCTTAATTAAAGCGCAAACCCTAGTCAACGTTGTCTCGTGCTGGCGAGGGCCAGCCGAGTCAAATCTATCCCGAGCGAGCCGATTCCTCGCTAGTTTTTCTCAAAGGGCCGTCTCTGTTGAGACGGCCCTTTCGATGCTATGCATAATTGCTAGAGCTTAATAGGAGGCGGTGACTGCAGCTGACCGCCGGGAGGAGGGCCTTGTGGACCGGGTTGTGCCGGTACGCCTGGTTGTCCGGCCGACGGTTGCGATCCAGTGTTATTGGGAGGTGGTGCTTGACCGCCTTGTTGATTGGCTGGACCCTGCTGACCTGGTTGGCCTGGTTGGCCTGGTGCGCCCTGCGGGTTTTGATTGCCCTGGGGGCATCGCTCGTTAAGCTGCCGTCGAACAGCCTCATCGTTGAGATTGTCAAGGTTTATCTCTTTATCTTTGGCACATTGCAGGATATGTGGAGGGAGGTTTAGTCCCTGTGGGCCGTTCGGTCCCTGTGGGCCGTTCGGTCCAGGTTGCCCAGGCTGTCCAGGGTTCGGATTATTGGGTCCACCGGGGCCCTGAGGACCGGCTACGCCACCACCAACACCGCCAAAACATTCTTGTTGAACCTGACGTTTGACTTCTTCTGCAAGTTGGCTGAGCTCTGATTTGCCGGCGATCTTTTCGATACAGACTCGCTTATCGTCAGCCAGTAGTGGGCCACCGGGCCCGCCCTGACCGTTTGGTCCGGGTTGACCTGGCCGATTGGGTCCGCCCTGACCGCCCGGTCCATCTGGGCCACCCTTAAAACATTCCTGGCCAACGCGTTGCTTCTGTTCCTCTGTAGGTTGTTTGTCAGAGTTTAACGAACCCATTATCCCTTCGATACATTTTTTGACCTCATCGGGCAGGTTTGGCTGA
>CAYGIW010000047.1:0-4381 GCA_964350035.1 uncultured Candidatus Saccharibacteria bacterium | reverse complement strand
CCGGAACCGAGGCGAGGAGGAGATTGACCGCATCCAGTGTCTTTAGGGTGTTCATGTCCGTTGCCCTTAACCCCTTTAGGCGTGAGGTGTGGGCACTGTTCCATTATTGGTTCAGTGTTACCGTATTTGTATCAAAAAAAATGGGATTGGTCAATCCCTTAACAGGTAAAATTAGTTCGATTAGACCACTCAGGTCTTAAGCGATTCAAGAGATCAGAAATTTGTTCAACAGTCGGCGGAGAGTTCGAGCTTAATAGGTCTATGATGGAGCGCGCTTTAGAACACCCATTTATTATTTATGCAAAAACCGAATTACAGTCCGATATATCTTCTGAAATTTAGCGGTTCTTTTACCCTATTTCAGGTTTAATATTCTTGACAAACAACCAAAAAGTTACTATAATCTCTAGTAGCACCTTAGGGATCTCCTGACGAAAGGAAAGATCGATGCGCGCCTTCTGCTTTTTCTGCACCGTCGTCGCTAAGCTGGTTGCGACCGCCATCGTGTTGGTCGCCCTAATCAGCCTTCTGGTCGCCTACCAGATGATCCCCTATACCGCGAAGGTGGGGAACCTACTGGGCGTGCATTACACCCCGATTCAAGCAGCCGTGTTCTACATTGGTTGCATCCTCTTACTTCTTTACACCGGCGTCAGCGGCTTGGTCCGGTGGCGTCTGCCGGCGCCATGAGGTGCCGGTTACCATCATCTTCAAGAAGTCCTGGTACGCAGTTTGCGCCAGGGCTTCTATTTATTTATGATCGTTAGTTTCTATAACTTTTAAGGCTCTAGCGATGCTTTCGGTGGTAGTTAGCCCCGTAGTGTCAATATGATGATTATTGACACCCTCAATCGAATCTAAGAGGTTGTACTGCTGCAAAGCCTTTTCGAGACCGTCGACAGAGTTGAGCTTTCGATGCGCTAACCTAGATGGCTCAACTACTCGTTCCTTGAGTTGTTTAGGGCTGCAACTCAACTGTATAACCATGACCTCTCCAGCTCGTGAAGTAATACAATCAATCACTTGTTTGACGAAATCATCATCGGTAGTCTTCTCATAGACAAAAGTGAAGATCAGCCCAGGAATGTTGCTGGCTGCGGCGGCCTCAAAGATAGTCAATCGAATCTTTTCAATCGTGTGATGAAATTCTGGCGAATCAAATGGAATGATCGTTTTCAATAGATCAACGGTCAGATGGTTATGAAAGAGGGGATAGCCGGTTTTCTCTGCAATTGCCTGCGCGACAGTATACTTTCCGACTGCCGGCGGCCCGTAGATAAAAATCAGTTTCATTGCATTAATATATCGAATGTTTGAACTTACGAATAGCCCCGCTATCAATTGAGAGCGGGGCTCGGTTAAAGTGTTATCGGTTTCTAATGACTTATCGATTGTTAAGTCATTAATTATGCATCTGGAGTAAAAAAGAAATACTCGTCAGTAATTTGGCCATCCTTGACCAGATATATAGCGTACTCTCGCCCCTTCATCGCTTCACCGTTGGCAAGCTCTGCATCGACTAAGTATTCAACCATGAAGCTATTGTTGTTGAGGCCGACTAACTTAGCTTGATACTCGTGGACTTTGATGAAAAGTTCAAAGCTCTGATTAGTTTTAGCTATAACCGCCTCTTTGCCGATGGCGTTACGTTCCGGTTGCTGTTCGTAGGAGTGAATATTATCGGCGTAGAGCTCCTCTTCGGCTTGGATATTTTGACCAGTATTGACCAGTTCAACGAGACGAGTAGCAATCTGTTCTGTTGTCATGCTAATCCTTTCTTTTCTTTATCTAATAACTATTATATACTAGCTATGTAAAAACTAGCGTCAAGAACTTACTAGTTAGTTATCTAGTAACCTAAAAGAAAGTAGGCTGGATGTCAGAACAGTGTGGGGTTAATCGAGCTCTCCAGTTGATCGGTAATAAGTGGGCCTTGGTCGTCATTCATTATCTCTGTACTTCTCCCCGAGGCTTTAACGAACTGACGAGAATGATTGAGGGAATCAGTCCTAAAATTCTCTCCGAAAGATTAAAGGAATTAGTCGATTCTGGTCTAGTGGTGAAGACGATCTTTTCAACCAATCCCCCAACGGTTGAGTATCGTTTGACGGAGCGTGGCACACTCCTGAAGCCAATTTTAGCCGATCTTAATCACTGGGGAGAAACTATCGACGAGAAAACGAACAGGCAGATATAGTAAAAACCGACTTAGCGTGTGCCAAGTCGGTTTAAGAGTGAGAGATCTTGGATAGACTCTCTTTAGCTCGCAATTACTCCTGAAGCGACAAGCTCCTTGAAGACTTCAAAGAAGTAGCGAGTCTTTGGAGTGACGGTTTCCGGCAGAGTTGCATTGCAGGAAATCGCACGCACAGGCATGTTACGAGCCACTCCATTGGGCAAGAGCTCGCTATCGACCCATAACCGTGCTGGCGTTAGCCTTAGATCCGCTTGGAGATAAAGGCAGATCTCGAGACTGTCGTTTTCGGGGAACACGCCGGCGTAAAACGGTTTCTCCGCATGCACCCCTAAGGCTGGGTTTATGAAGACAAGACCCGTATGCTTCACTGTTAACATCTCAACATCTAGCCCAAATCTACGGCTGAGTTGATAGCCCTTGTATTTCGCGAAAGCATGCAAGTGGGGTTCTGCAGCCTGGATGCCCAACTTTACCTCCGGCACCAACGACGTGTGAAATACATCGAGAGTGCGATCCGAGGGCGAGTGAGCGATCTCTTCAAACAGTTCGCGTACGCAAGCCGCCAATAGGCTACTATCGTTACCATCGACAGCTCCTCCTGGTACCGACATTAGTCCAGGCATCTTTGGATGCCCTGTATCGAACTGTCCGAGCAAGATGCGCGGCGGAAAGTATGAGCTGTTGATGATGAGCGCCGCACAGGCACTAATTCTCAGACAGCCGTCCGGATTGAGGCAAACTTTGTGCTTTGCCTGAGTGAACGACTCCGGAAAAGCACTTGGCGCATGGTTGAATGCCTTGTCTCTCGGCAGTGATTCAAACTGAGAGAGGGTTGGGATGCAGAGCATCCTGCAATCTGGCTCATACCAGACACTACCTGGACTAGGTAGCAAATACTCAGCCATCGTTTTGATAGTCCGCTAAGTTGATCGTGGCACTATTGCCCGTATCTTCTTAGATAGCGGGATTATAGCAGCTTGATTCAGCTTTGTCAACCTGTTAGACTTTAAAAAAAGGATACTATGAAAAATCAACTGATCTTTACGATCTACGCTTATCTGGTTTGTCTAATTTGTGTGGTCATCTTTATTATAAATTTGATCGCTTTGGTTAATCCGATCTTAAACTTGCGACAACCGTTATTAGCCACTAATGTTTATGATTTACCTAAAATTAACGGTCGAAGCATCAGTAACGAGTTTCGTCTTGATAGCGAGGAGAATTTTATAGCTGATTACCAAGCAGAACGGCTCGCCTGTGCCACAGCCTCTACTCCGGATAAGCAGGCTGTAACTGCAGGCTGTCTTAGTGGTCGAGTGCTTCCAGAGCTGACTAGTGAGCAGCTGACGAAGAAATATATCGAGACCAAAGAGCTTTATATCGCTGCGGTCAATAGTTCGGCTTGGCGAAATATCATCTCGGCTGTTGTAGCCAAGTTGATCGCTATCGCCATCTTTGCCATTCATATGGTCTGGTTACGCCGCGAAGCCGCTAACCACCCGATCGTCTAACTAGCTTGTAAAAGCGATTGACCAGTCATCTCTTGACTGACTGGTAGTCCCATTAGTTCGAGAACGGTGGGGGCTACATCGGCCAGTCCACCTCTGGTTTTGAGCTTTTTGGGCGTCTGATTGATAATGATACAAGGTACTTGATTGGTGGTGTGAGCGGTATGAGGCTGGCCGGTCTGGTGATCGATCATGACCTCGGCGTTGCCATGGTCGGCGATGACCATCAGTTGCCCCTGGTGGCTCAACACCCCCTCGACTAATCGGCCAAGCTCTCGATCCACAGTCTCGACAGCCGTGATAATGGCTTGTTGATTGGCCGTATGTCCAACCATATCTGGGTTGGCATAGTTAATGAAGATAAAGTCGTATTCCTCGAGTCCATCGAGGGCAGCTTCGGTAATCTCGACAGCGCGCATCTCGGGAGCCTCGTCGTGGGTTTTGATATCTTTACGACTCTCGATTAGCTTAAATTCCTCGCCAGGATGTTCATTCTCGCGCCCACCGTTCAAAAAATAAGTGGCATGGGCATACTTTTCGGATTCAGCGATATGAAGCTGTTTGAGACCGGCCCGACTGATCTCGGCGGCTAAACAGGTGTTAACAACTTTTGGCTGATAGGCGATGGCTGCGTGTTGGGCAACGCCATAATCAGCCATGGTGACTAGACAGAGGT
>CAYGIW010000046.1:0-4433 GCA_964350035.1 uncultured Candidatus Saccharibacteria bacterium | reverse complement strand
TAGTCTCACTTTTCGAGGCGACCAGCCAGTGGTTAATCAAATTTGGTGGTCACGCCCGGGCCGCCGGCCTCACCCTCGAGCCCGATCAGCTTGATAGCTTTACCCAGGCGATGATCGCCGCCTGTGCTCGACTCAAAGAACAGGTCGATGCCGAACCGACTGAATTAATCCGCGGTGAGTTACTGGTCCAGGCGCACGAGTTAACCCTAAAGAGTTATCAGCGTTTACGGGCTCTTGAACCGACCGGTATGGCCAATCCCGAGCCTGAGCTTGTCCTCTCGCCGGCTAAATTACTGACCGTTGAACCGCTTGGCCAACTCAAGCAACATGTTCGCTTAGCGATTGAGTATCAAGGCCAGCGCTTTAGTCTGATTTACTTCAATCCGCCTCACGAACAACAGTGGCAGCTCGGTCAGATGTATGATTGGCTGATTAAGCTTAAACTCAATCACTTTCGGGGCGAAACTCGCCTTGACCTAGTAGCCCGGGCTAGCCAGCTCAGCGAAACCGATCTCTCCGAGGTGGCAAATGGCTAAAACTAGCACCACCTATGTCTGTGATAACTGTGGCGAGTCAACGGTAACTTGGGCCGGTCGCTGTGAACACTGTCAAGAATGGAACACCCTCAAGGCCTTTCGCCAGCCCACCGCAAGTAGCCCTCGGGCCGGCCGAACTGCCAATTTACCCCCAGGACAGGCCGAGTCAGCCCCGGTGACTTTGGCCGAGATTAGTGAACAAACTAACCAGAGGCGACAGACCAACTTAGCCGAGTTCGATCGAGCGCTCGGCGGCGGCTTAGTCCCTGGCTCGGTGATTCTCTTAGGCGGCGAACCGGGGATCGGCAAGTCGACTCTCTTGCTCCAGCTGGCCTCGAGTCAAGCCAGTGCGCTTTATGTTTCGGGCGAAGAGTCAGCCGAACAGATCAAGCTTCGCGCCTCGCGGCTCGGTCAGATCCGGAGCGACCTCAAGTTGATGATCGCTACCGATACCGCACAGATTGCCGACTGGTTAGTTAAAGAGCGACCAGACCTAGCGATTATTGACTCGATTCAAACTCTCTATCACCCTGATTTTCCCTCGACACCTGGTAGCCTAGTTCAGGTCCGCGAGTCAGCACTCTGTCTGCAACAGCTGGCCAAACGCTTGGGCATCACCCTGATCTTGATCGGCCATGTCACCAAAGAGGGGACTGTCGCCGGGCCACGCACCCTCGAACATCTGGTCGATGTGGTGCTCTATCTCGAAGGTGAGCGGCAGCAGCCGCATCGGGTACTGCGGAGTGTCAAAAATCGTTTTGGCGCCACTAACGAGATTGGTATCTTCGAGATGACCGAGGGCGGAATGGTTGATCTGACTAATCCGTCTAAATATTTTCTGGCTGAACGTCAGGCCAACTCCCCCGGATCCGTAATTGCCGCCGCGCTCGAGGGTGCTCGACCGCTCTTGGTCGAGATCCAAGCGCTGACGATTAAAACTAGCTTTGGCTATCCCAAACGCGCCGCCTCAGGACTCGATCTTAATCGGCTTAATGTCTTGGTGGCAGTGCTCGAAAAACGGGCTGGCCTGCGACTGAGCGATAACGATATCTACTTGAATTTAATTGGCGGTCTTCGCCTCAACGAACCGGCTCTCGATCTACCGATGGCGGTGGCGATCGTCTCGGCCAAATTAGGCAAGCCAGTGCCACCTGATCTGGCTCTCTTTGGCGAGATCGGGCTCTCGGGTGAATTACGCTCTGTCTCTGGCTTAGTCGCCCGACAGACCGAGGCCGAACGGATGGGCCTCCAAGTTCTCAAGCCGGCTAAACAGCTGCGCCAAGCTTTGGTCCAGATCTTTGGTTCTGGCCTGAGTCAGGATAGCGATGAATAGCAGTTGGCAAAACGAGACGACTTTCGTCATCTTTTCGATCGTCTTGGCGGTCGGTCTAATCGCCCTGTTTGTAGTTAGGCGGCTTTTGCATGTCTCCTCGCCGTTGTTCTTTTTTGGCTTACTTGGGCTATTATCTGGGCTATTAATCGGGGCTTTGGTCTCGTTGCCGTTCGCTCGTCTACCCGGCCTGCTTGGGCAGTATGTCCCAATAGTCGTCAACGTTTTTGTGGCGGTAGCCATGCTCGACCTCTTTTTAGCTCAGGCCCAGCCCTTAATTCGCTATGCCGAACGCTTCTTGACGCCACGATTACGCGAAGCGGCGCCAGGGCACCAGCCGCCGAGTATTTTGGTAGATAGTTCGATAATCGTCGACGGTCGGATTGAACCGCTGGCCGAGGCGGGCTTTTTAACTCAAAAATTAGTTATTCCCCAGTTTGTCTTGCATGAACTGCAAACCCTAGCCGATTCGGCCGATAGCTTAAGGCGGGCGAGAGGTCGCCGCGCTCTTGATGTCCTCAAATCTTTACGGGTGATCTTGCCCGATCAGATCGAGATCTTACCCGATAAACCTGGCGACCTGAGTAAGGTCGATGCCCGACTGGTGAAATTGGCTCACAAACGGGGCTATATCTTAATGACGATCGATACTAATTTAGCCCGCGTGGCCGAGATTCAAGGCGTCAAAACCCTTTCGGTTCAAGTGCTGGCCGAGGCGTTGCGGCCGCTCCTTATTCCGGGCGAAGCCCTGACGGTTCGAGTGATGGCCAAGGGCAAAGAGCCTGGCCAAGGGATAGGTTATTTACCAGATGGCACATTGGTAGTTGTTGAAAATGGCGACACGCTGATCGGTCAAGATGTAGCCGGCGAGGTCAGCCGCATCTTTCAAACCGTCGCCGGCAAAATGATCTTTGTTAAACCGTTAAAAGAGAGCACGAAAATCTCATCCAATTGACGGCAAGATTAAGAGGTAGATACTAAAAGAGCATCGATCGTGATGCCTTGGCGAAGCTTGGTGGCGACTATGAACCTTCAAATGGGAATAGGGGAATAATACCCAGCCTACGGACCTGAACTCGATTACAGCTGGGCTGTAAAAGTTCTATGTAATGTCGACGGTTGTTGTGAAAGGCTCTTTCAGGCAGACGAAGACACTGAGAAACGGCTAATGCTCTACTATCTGACGAAATCATTGATGTCTGGTTCGCGCCCTAGTCCACTCGGCTTAGACGAGTGGCTTACCTGTCGTCAACCGGGTGCGGTCAAGTTTGGCCCCCGGGCCAGGCTAACGGCGATGAAGATCAGTGCAAATAGAATCAGGCACCACTGCAACGACGACTGCTGTGGTCCCGGCTCCTGTCTCGTTCAGTGCGTCGAACAAAATAGGGGTTAATTACCTACGATCTACTAGGTGGACGACAGGTCAAGGATCTACGGGGTCGGTTCGAACCTTTTGCCAGTTATTTCTGGCTTTGCGTCCACTAAGACGCGACATCGCTCCCTGCTTCTCCGGTCGGAGGTAACAGGGAGCTTTTTTTATGATGATTATTTATTGAGGCGTGACGGCCTGTTGATTAGAGTTCTGATTTTCGTTATTACTACTGTCGATTGCTCTTAAAGTAATAAAGTAAGTCTTGCCACTACTTAAGCCACTTAGGGTAAAGGTACTGTTAGAGCCGGGCGTGACTTTGGGCTCCTGGCTGTAACGTAGGCCGAGATTGCCCGACTGTTCAGCTACATAGATGCGAACTCGATCAAGGTCAAGATCAGAGGGATTGCTCCAGCTAATACTGACGCCACCACTGATCGGGGTCAGCGTTAGTCCGCTAATTAGACCGGGCGGAGTTGACTCTTTGCCGACGGTAAAGGTGGCCTCGGCCCGACCTTCGCGACCAAAGGGATCTTTGGCGACCGCAGCAACTTTGTGCGTTCCGGCCGAGAGATTGGCGGCCTCGTAGCTGTAGCGATAAGGGGCGGCTACGGTTGAACCGACCAAGGTGTCATCGATATAGAAGTCGACGCTGGCCACACCGTACTGACCGCCGGCCCCTGCCTCGATCTCGAAAGTACCGGTGACGTTAGTGCCGTTCGGCTTGCTAATAAAGATCTGCGGCCGATTTTCGGCGGTAAAGGCAGTACATTTCTCGGTCGGGGGCTGATTATCTAAGCCGTTAGCTTTGGCGTAGTCTCGAACCGGATTTTCCCAGCGACTATCGGCTGGCTTTTCAGAATGAACCGAAACAAAGAACTTCTCCTCAACTTCGCTGGCCGGTGCCTCGGCATCGGCGACTAAATTAGTGCCTTTACAGAGTCGAACTTTGAGATAAACATCATCTTCTTTGGTTGGGACTTGCCAAGGAGCGAACCAGTCGGTCAGGCGACCATCGTCTGGCGGAGTGGCCTCGGTGGGTAGTTTACCCGAGAGTTTGGCCACGGTAATTTGAGCTAGCTGACTCGGTCGACTAAAGGTTTCGTTCGCGAGGCTCGGCAGGACCGCCGACATGTAGCCGCGAAAGATAGGGACGGCAGCGTTGGCGGCTAAAACACCTTTGCCCAAGGGTGAGTGA
>CAYGIW010000045.1:0-4496 GCA_964350035.1 uncultured Candidatus Saccharibacteria bacterium | reverse complement strand
GAGTCTTGATGATTCCAGGGATCGGGAAGAGCACGATACCGGCTCGACCGATAATGTTTTCTTGAGGTAAGATACCCCACTCGCGACTATCGCTCGAGTGCGATCGATTATCGCCCATGACGAAGTATTGATTGAGGGCAAGCTGTTGTTCTAAATTGCCAGTCAAGTTTTGACTGACGAAAGTTTTCGATTCCTCTAGATAAGACTCAGATAGTTTAACGCCGTTGATGTAGATCTGACCATCGGTGATATTAACTTTGTCGCCAGGCAGACCGATGACGCGCTTGATATAGCTTTGCTCTGGGTGGGTTGGAGGGTGAAAGACGACCACCTGTCCTCGGCGTAGACCGCCCTGCCACTGATAAAAAAGACGGTCAACAATTAAATACTGCCGGTTATGGAGATTCGGTTCCATACTTTGACCCTCAACCAAAAATGGTTGAAAAACAAAGAGCCTGAGACTAAAGATTAAAACAGCCAACAGCGCTAGACCAGGCAGGGTGTCAAAAAAATTGAGCAAGCGATTAATTAGCTTCATGAGGATAGATTATCAGGTAGCAACTGGATACTCAAGCGATATTTAAAGCCGGTAGCGATGAGCTTACGCATTAACGCACGAAAATTCTTCTGCTGATGGCGAGCGAACCGATTGATCGCTATGGCTAATTCCGCTTCGGCTACCTTGTCTGCCTGCGCTAACCAACTGAACTCTAGACCAAGCGGAGCTATTTCGTCAAGATTCAACCCAAAACGCTCAAGGTCTTTCATCGACTCATCGATTAAGCCTTGGTTTGAACGATCAGTTAGGCGTTGCTGAATTCGACTGGACAGGGCAGAGGGTTGGGGCTTCAGCCAATAGATATCTAACCAATACTCCAACTTTGGTGCGGCCGTGCCGCTAGTCGCCCGATGGCGAGGATTGTTGAGATTGGCCCCTGTGCCATCGAAATTGTAACCCAAGAGCCAGGCCTGTAAATAGAGCCAGCTGCCGCCAACTAAAATTGGGGTTTTCTGTCGCTCAAGACAATCTTTGACGACTCTATCGGCAGCCTCGACCCAATCGTTAACGGTTAAACGAGTCGAGATCGGTGCTAAATCGGTTAACCATTGTGGAACCGGCTTAGAGTTAGGTCGAGTGATGTAGCGTAACTGCGGATATAAAGAAGCTAAGTCCGAGCCAGTCTGATTTGGACTCAACTTACCCTCTTTACCTGAGGCGAGATCAAAACCCTGATAGACCTGTCGGCTATCGGCAGAGATTAATTCACCGTTCATCTGGCTAGCTAGATTAGTAGCGAGGCGAGTTTTACCAGAGGCGGTTGGACCAATAACAATAATTAATTTTTTCATATTTGGTGCCGAGGAGAGGACTCGAACCTCCATATCCTTGCGGATACCAGCTCCTAAGGCTGGCGCGTCTACCATTTCGCCACCTCGGCGACACCGTTGTTCAAATCATTACTCAAAATGCTGCGTCAACTGTTGATCGATTAGCTGCTTTAACCAATCCGTACTCGCTAAGTCGAGATAATCGATCTCTTGGCTGATTTTTTTGGCTAAGAGAAGCTGATCAGTATCCTGCCAGTTAGCAAATCGCAAACTGACTATACCAGATTGCTCCCGTCCTGCCAACTGTCCAGCCCCTCTGAGACTCAGGTCAAGTTCGGCTATGGCCTGTCCATCGGTAAGCGTTTCGAGAGCCATCAGTCTTTGTCGGACTAATGGTGAATCGCTATTGGTTAAAAGCAGACAGTGACTAGCTAGCGTGCCTCGACCAACCCGTCCTCTGAGCTGATGTAAAGTCGCTAAGCCAAAGCTCTCGGCCGAGAAGATCACCATTAAAGTTGCCTCGGGTACATCGATACCAACTTCTATCAACGAGGTTGCCAGTAAGAGGTTACTTTGGCCGGAGCGAAAACTTTCTAATGCCGCCTGTTTTTCAGCTTCGGTCAGTCGACCGTGAGTGAGGCTGATTTTGGCCTGATCGCTTAGCTCTTGGATGGCCTCGAGTTGTAGATCGCGTAAATTATCAATCTCTTGGTCACCTTCTGCAGCCTCTCCCTTAAATGGATCGATCCATGGAGCCACTAGATAGACTCTCTCGCCTTGATTGAGAGAGCGCTGGATGAGTTGCCAAGCCAAGGATCGTTGCTTTTTGCCCAGGGCCTTGGTTTTGATCGGTTGACGGTGCTTGGGACCAGTCTTCAAGGTCGATAGTTTGAGTGAATCGAAAAGAGTCAAAGCGAGTGTTCGTGGAATCGGGGTGGCAGTCATCGTCAAGAGATGCGGTACCAGTCCTAAGTGATTGGGCTGTAATAGCTTAGCCCGTTGCTCAACTCCAAAACGATGCTGTTCATCGATAATAATTAAAGCAAAATCTGGTAACTGTTTCTGTCGATACAAAAGCGCCTGCGTACCGATAATCAACCCACCATTTTTGAACTGATTTTGAGCCTTGGTAGCGCGTGAAACCTGTCCGGTCATTAAGCTTGTCGGTAAATCAGGAGCCAAGCGGGCGAGCGTTTGTTGATGTTGCTTGGCGAGGATTGTAGTTGGAGCCAACCAGGCCACTGTTTGACCAGCTAGAATTAACTGTTCCGCTACTAAAGTTGCCACGATGGTTTTACCAGTTCCGACATCGCCCTGAAGCAACCGACGCAGCGCCAGTGGCAGGGTTAGCTCAGTCTGTATTTCCTTAACCACGGTTTGCTGATCGCTGGTTAGCTTAAAGGGCAGTTGAGGGACGATCACCGAATCTCTGAGCCTGTCCAGCTGGTAACCTAAAAGATTACGGCTCTGTTCGCTCAATACCAGCCGAATGGCAATCAGTTCATTGAGAGCTAAGCTCTGTTTTGCCTCTTCGAGCCGACTCAAGTCCTCGGGAAAATGCACAGTCTGCCACAGCTCTTGGTCTGACATTAGTTGAGGGTGAAGTGAGCGGGCGCTAATCGGTAATTGGCTCAAGGCTTGAGTGATTAGCTGTCTGATCAAACTAGAACGCAATCCATAGATTCTTGGATACAGGGGGAGGATCTCGCTTTGTTTAACTAGGCGTGGATTAGTTAAGCGAAAACCTGCAGGTAGGCTGGGATCAAGCTTTAATTGACAGGCTAAAAGTCGGATCTCATCGACTATAAACTGCTTGATTAAATATGGTTGATTCCAAATTTGGAGCTGATATGTCGGAGTTGGGCTGTCAACTGAAGCCGGCGCGATGGTTAAGTTAATCAGCGATCGGCCGCCACGAATACGGGCCAAACTGACTCGATGGATCCTCGCTCTGACTAATTGATAATCTTGATCAGGGGTCAGCTGATCGAGCTCAACTGGATGGCGATAATCAAGATAACGGGTTGGAACTAACGAGACTAGATCGACTAAAGACCGGATACCGGCACGGTTTAGAGCAGCCAATGTTTTGGGACCAACCCCTTTAAGAGATAGTAGTTCTGTACTCATTAAACCTATTGTAACTGGTTGGATGTGGATAAGTTAAGGGGTTAAACGATTGACAGTCCAACCTGTCCAACCTAATATCAGGTTAAACAGGTTTATAGAAAGGAGGTGAATCAATTATGGCCTTTAGCGTAAAATCGAAAAAAACTGGTGAAACTTACTATCTCCACTCACGAAAGGTAACTTTGCGTGGTGGGTTACAGCAGACTATCCACTTCTTCGCTCGCGATATCCGAGAGGGTGCTCTCGATGCTATCCCAGCTGGATTTATGGTTATGGAGAATGCTCGCACTGGTTTACCCATGCTAGCTCGAGACAAAAAAGTAGAAAAGCCGGCCTAGCCACTTTTCTCCTCGACAAAAACGGCCGTCGGGCCGTTTTTGTGTTAACAGTGATATCCACTTTTTTGGTTCAATTATGAAGAGTTATTTAGATTTACAGCTTGACTTTAGCGCGATAATTACCTATTCTCAACCTTACAACTATGCAGAACAAACGCTTTGAATTACTTTTCACCCTGATCTCGATCCCTCTTGATCTTGTAGCCGTTTTTCTTGCTTATCTTTTGGCCTATCTATTGCGTTCCGAGGCCGACATACTTCAGGTTGTCTATCTTTGGCCTTTGAACGATTATCTTGGCTTTGTCGGGCTGATGCTGCCGTTTTACAGCCTGATCTTTGCCCTGACAGGTCTCTATTCGCTTCGCGATAGTCATCGTCGTCGCGGCGAGTTTACCAAGGTCTTTTTGGCCTCGAGTGCCGGTATTATGCTGTTCTTGCTCTGGGTCTTCCTCACTCGTACCCTCTTCTTCTCGAGACTGGTCGTGATTTATGCGTGGATCTTCTCGATCGTCACCGTTTGGCTAACGCGAGCCCTCTTGGCCTGGACCCAGCGCTATCTCTATCGATTTGGCTACGGTCTAAAACGGATCGTTATTATTGGTCAAAGTCCAACGGCGACCGAGCTTCATCGTGTTTTAAGCGCCGATGTTAGCCTTGGCTACCAAGTGGTTAATGGGTTAATCAGGCCAGAACTAGCCC
>CAYGIW010000044.1:3727-4626 GCA_964350035.1 uncultured Candidatus Saccharibacteria bacterium | reverse complement strand
GATTCGCTCTGGCTAAGACCGAAAGTTGACCGGCCTGATCGATCTTGATCTCTTGAGCCAGAAAGTTTTCCGCCGTGACACGGAGTGGCTCAAGCTCTTGGGCTAAAATCTCTGGCTCGGTCCGCTCTAGCTTTAACTCGATTGTGGTTGGACCAAGATCGGGTCGACCATATTGCTGTTTAATGGCGGCCGTTAAGTGGCTAGTGTCGAGAGTCAAGCCGGTCTGTTCTGGTTGAACCGCCACTGGCGTTCCGGTTAAGACTAAACTCGCCTGTTTGAGCGGTTGCTCATAGCTCGTGCGCAACGGTTCGAAGGCTTGATTGAGCTTCGCCTCATCTAGCGTCACAACTAAGCCTAGCTCCTGACCGAGTAGGTAGCTCTTAGCGAGATTCCAGACAAATTGGCGAAAGCTATGACGCGAGTTACCAATAATTGCCGAATCTGCCGAGGACTGCCAATCGATATTTGGGCCCAAGGCCTCGGGCTTGAGAGTTTGACTGGCGCCATCTGGTCCTTGGATTGCCAAGATTGGCCAGTTCGGCGTCGCCAACTCTGACTCTAATATAGCCCTAATCTCCGGGCCTGAGAGGTTGCCAATAGCGACGCCAGCGAGGCTGGTTTTCGGTAAACTCTTGGCGGCATAGACCGAGCGTAATCCGACTAAGCCAAATCCCAGCACCAGGAGGAGAGCCAAGGGAATGAGGAGCCAACGGAGCCATTTCGGCTTAATCAGTTTGGCTTTGAGAGGCGTTTTTTCTGCAGACATTAGCTTGATTATAGGTTATTTTTCGACTTTTAGTAACTGGTTGAGGAGCTCAACGGCCAAGGTCTGACGCGTTTGCTTGCTAGTCTCGCTCGTCATAAACTCGGCTAAAACAGTTTGACCGAGACGCAATCCC
>CAYGIW010000044.1:0-3717 GCA_964350035.1 uncultured Candidatus Saccharibacteria bacterium | reverse complement strand
CTTAGGGATACAATGAATCGGTACGCTTAACTCTTGTCCATCGTTACTGCGCAAGACGAACTGCCGACCCTGACGGGCGAGGAGAGTGAATTCAATAGTTTCTTTAGCAATGGACATAAGAGTTCAGGCTATCATCTTTGGCTCAAAAATCAATCACTCTATGACTCTTGAGGCGCACAAAACTAGTCGTCAGGTTGTCTAGTTAGCTCTTTCAAGGTATGCTAAAACAGATGAAAGATATGCTCCAAAGAGCTCAAAACAAAACCCAGGATACGCTCGGACCTTTTCTGCGCGAGGTAGTTTTTGGCGTTCACGATGCGCTACTCACTAATATCGGTATAGTCACCGGCTTCGTGGCAGCACTCAGCTCGGTGCGTTTAATCGTGATTGCCTCGATGATCGATCTCTTTATTAGTGCTTTTGCCATGGCCTTTGGCACCTATCTCTCGCGGATTAGCGAACAGCAGTATCTCAAAGAACAGCTGACCGACTCCAAACCAGTGACCGATATCTTAGGTAACCCGATCGCTGGTGCGGTAGTGATGTGGTTTACCTATGTGATTGCCGGCTTTATCCCCCTGTTGCCCTTTTTCTTCGGCGTCTCGGCTCAAAGCGCCTTGCAGATTGCGACCCTACTGGCTTTGAGCGTCTTTTTTATGGTTGGTTTACTCAAGGGCTATTTAACTCAAACCTCTCCACTTAAGAGCGGCTTACAGTTTTTGATCTTTGGCACCGTGGCAGCCGGTATAGGCTACCTGATTGGGACCTATGGCCAACAATTCCTCGGCTAGAGCCGTTCGCCTCTTTATCCTATTTAGTTTAGTCGGTTTGTCGCTGGTTGGTTATCGACTCGAGCGTAATTATCAGCGTAATCAAGCGATAGCGGAGCTCAACCGTGTCAGTCCGACGCCGAGTGCCTCTCCTACTCTGTCCCCTACTCTTTCCCCTTCTATTTCGACTGAATCTACTCCAATTTCAACCGTCACCCCCAAGGCGACTCAGGCCCAGTCAAGCACACCAGCTAAACTCAGTTTGGCAGTCCCCTTTACCGTTCAGGCTCCGGGCGGTGCCTGGATTGAGCCATATAAAGAGGGTTGCGAAGAGGCAGTGATTATTATGATCGAGGCCTATTTACGAGGGAACCGCGCCGCCGAGCTCGATGGCGAGACGGTTAAAGCCCGGATCGACCGGGCAGTGGTTTGGCAACAGACTAACTTTGGTGGACATTATGATATTGCCTTAAGTCGTATTGCTAAACTGGCCGAGGCCGATTTTGGTCTAAAGACTCGACTGGTTGAGGGGGCGACCCTGGCCGACCTCAAAAACGAGATCCAGGCTGGTCACCCGGTGATTATTCCTGCCGATGGCCAAGCGTTGAAAAATCCCTATTTCCAAACCCCCGGCCCGCCTTACCATGTCTTTGTGATGATTGGTTACGACGACCGTCAAGGTGAAATTATCACTAACGAAAATGGCACCCGACGAGGTGCCAAATTCCGGTATAGCTATAGTCGATTAGCCGAGGCCTGGGCGGACTATGATATTGCCTCACAATCCGCCACCGGGCCGCGTAACTATTTGACTGTAGATTAGATCGATTTACTCAACGATGCCAAAGCCGACTGGACCTAAGTAAGCCAGTTGATCAAGCAAGGTGACTTTACCCGAGTTACCTACCGGTCGATGACGATTAGTTGTTTTTGAATATTTGGCCTGTTTCGCTTGCGCCTTGAGCTGTTGCTCAATCGCGGCTAGTCGACGCTCGAGACGAATCAGATTCTGCTTTTCGGCAGAGGTCAGATTGACGACATCTTGGTGCGCCCCACGCTTATAGGTTGGGTGCAACTGATCGACATTGATCAAGCGAATCTGCGGATTAGGGAGATAGACACGCATTAAATAGCTGCCGCGACTAACGGTTTGACCGGTGCCGCTAATGCTTGGCTGAGTCGTGACTAACTGGCCAGAGGCGGTTTGAGCGCTCTTTTGACGCCAATAGGTCAGACCGGCCAGTCCAACAAAAAAGATCACGAACGCTAAAGCGATTCCGAGATAACGACCAAATGTAGCTTTGTTCATACTCTCCTTTCAGAGAAGAGGGTAGTATACCTGATGTTTTGGCATTTGTCAAGGTAAGAGATAAAGAAAAGCCCACCGACAAGCCGGTGGGCTTAGGGTCGCGGCGCTTATCGCAAGCGACGCGGAGTAGTCCCGACGATGATGCCGAGCATCACGCCGGTAGTGAAGACTAGGGCGCCAAGCCCTAGCATTTTGAATTCAACGGGAATAACTTCCCACATTTCCCACCTCTTGTTGTCGAACACTTTCGACGCTCAGACTATAGCAAATATATTGCGTTAAGTCAAGAGTAAACCAGTGGAACGGGCTTAAGTGGTAGATTTTGTCAATCTAAAGTAACATAAATAACAGGAGTATTGACAAATATATTAAATATGTTAAACTTTCTAAGGTGTCCTAGGACAAGCTAGCTACATTTCTTCTTCCAAAAAGAACCCGGAGTCCGGGCTCTTTTTGGTTAGGTAGTAGATAGGGACTTGATCGCTTCGAGAACTGCCAGAGCGTGCCCAGCCGGGGTAACCTTGGGCCAAACCTGACGAACTATCCCTTGTTTATCTATTAAATAGGTAGCTCGAACGATACCCATAAACTCCTTACCCATCATCTGCTTGAGTTGCCAGGCGCCGTAGGCCTCAATCACTTGATGATCTGGGTCGGATAATAGGTTGACCTTGAGGCCGAGCGTTGAACAGAACTTTTGGTGAGAACTGACCGAATCACGGCTGACGCCTAAAACGACCGTGTCCAAGGCTTGATAGTCGGCCCTAGCGCTCGAGAACTCTTGGGCTTCGAGCGTACAGCCCGGGGTATTATCTTTAGGATAAAAGTAGAGGACGACATTGTGCTTGTCTCGAAACTCTTCGAGGCTAACTGGCTGATTATCTTGATCGAATAGGGTAAAGCTTGGGGCAACGCTGCCGACTTCTAGCATAGGGACTCCTTTTGTAATTTGTATTTATGTTATACTTAATTCATTACTAAGCCTACAAGGAGGGGTATGGCCGATAATGATTTTGCGTCGTTACCGACGGCTCAACCGACCAATTCTAGCGATTTAACACCACCGGCTCTTGCAGCAGTTGGTTCTTCTTCATCGCCGAATAATAACCTGGCTAATCTAGCCACTGCTAACTGGGTTCCGCCTATGCCAGCGATGCCGGCTCAGCCTCTGGCTGCTTCTGCAGCTGCACCGGCTTCGGCTCCGGCTCCAACGCCGACAGCATCGCCAGCGACTGAACCATTGCAACCGTTCCCCTGGGAGATACAGACCCCAGTCGTACCGGGTTCGGCCAATGATCCGAGCGTTCCTGTCGAGAGTCCTAGTGCGTCAGCACCGACTAGCTCCGCTCTGCCGCCTTTGCCACCGTTGCCTCCGGCCTTTCCCAGTAACGCTAATTCACCCTGGAAGAGTCCGTCAACGGCGACAGCAGATGTCTCGCCCTGGAATACTAGCGCTCCAGCTATGCCAGAACCTGCCCCGACTTCAGACCTGACTCCGGCAGCCCCGATGACACCGCCCGGACAGGTCAGTGAGTGGAGCAGTTCGACGACCTCAAGTTCACTGCCGCCACTACCAACGCCCGAACCTGCGCCTGATGCAGCGGCAACTTTTGATTGGACGGCACCATTACCTCCGAC
>CAYGIW010000043.1:0-4634 GCA_964350035.1 uncultured Candidatus Saccharibacteria bacterium | reverse complement strand
GTATCTGAAGACGTTTCAGCCGGCGACTCGGTTGGAGTCTCGGCAGAGGTCTCGGCCTCGACAGGAGCTTCAACGGTTGCAGCTTCTTCCGGAGCAACTTCTTCGACAGCGGCGGCAGGGGCGGCAGGAGCAGCCTCTGGGACGGCTTCGACGGCCACAGGCTCTTGGTAGGTAGTGCCGACACGAACCTCTTTACGCAAACGCATCGCACTCGAACGGAGATCGCGTAGATAATAGAGCTTACTCTGACGAACGCGGGCCGTCTTGACGACTTCGATCTTAATAATCATCGGTGAGTGCAATGGATAAACCCGTTCGACACCGATACTACCGGCCGCGATCTTGCGCACAGTAAAGGTGCCTTCGATACCGCTACCGTTATTGGTGGCGATCACGATCCCTTCGAAAATCTGGGTACGCTCACGCTCTTTGCCCTTGGCGTCGATGTCACGAATGCGCTGATGGACTCGAACAGTATCACCAGTTCGTAATTGAGCCGGCTGCTGCTTGAGGTGAGGACGAGTGATTTGAGCTAAAATATTCATTAGGCTTCTCGGTTGTGAGCTGGTTGACTAGAAATTTGATCAGTTGGAACTTGAACTGGAGCGACTCGTACCACTCGTCGGTTGGAACGATTACCGGTGAAGGCGAGGGGACGCATCGAGAGGAATTCAACCATGCCACCCAGGGTTGCGAAGAGAGTATCATCGCCACCACGAGCTACACCAAAGCCAGGGTGCCACTTAGTGCCACGCTGACGGATGATGATCTGTCCGGGCTCTACTTTGGCGCCACCAAAAATCTTAACTCCCAGCCGTTTAGCATTAGAGTCGCGACCGTTCTTCGAGGTGCCTTTTGCCTTAGTATGTGCCATGAAATTCCTTTGGTACGCTTTTTACAATATAAATTAGAGCTGATTTGAAGCTACAGGAGTAATATAGCCAATAAATCAGCCGATGTCAACACCATTTCCCAGTCCGCTATCCGACTCACGGGCAGACCTGCTACAATCAAAAAACTATGCCCGAATTCGTCCATCTTCACACTCATAGTCACTATTCGCTCCTTGACGGCTTAGCCAAGGTTGATCAGTTAATCGATCGCGCCAAAGAGCTGAATATGACTGCCCTGGCCTTGACCGACCACGGGGTGATGTATGGGGCAATCGAGTTCTACCAAAAGGCCAAAAAGGCCGGTATCAAGCCGATTATTGGGGTCGAGGCCTATCTAGCACCCCGCAAACTCAGCGATAAGACGCCCAAGATTGACTCGGTTTATTATCACCAAATCCTCTTGGCTGAAACGCTCGAGGGCTATCAAAACCTCTTAAAGATCGTCTCGAAGGCCCATCTCGAGGGCATGTACTACAAACCAAGGATTGATCTCGAGTTCTTGGCCGAACATGCCAAGGGCATTATCGCTACTTCATCCTGCTTAGGCGGCATGATTCCTCAGGCTTTATTACAAGATGATTATCCCAAGGCCGAACAATTGGTAGCTAAGTTTATCGATATCTTCGGCAAAAACAACTTTTTTATCGAGCTCCAACATCACCCCAAAATGGCCGATCAGATCAAAGCTAATCCGCTCTTAATCCGCCTCGCCCGCCAATTCGATCTCGGTTTAGTCGCAACCGGCGATATTCACTACACTTTCCACGAAGAGAAAGAGGCCCACGAAGTCCTCTTGGCGGTTAATACTGGCGCCCAACTCGATCAACAGGACCGAATGACCTTGGCCGAGATCGATCTCCATATGGAATCACCGGAGTTCTTTGCCGAAAAGTTTGCCGAAACCCCAGAGGCGCTCAGTAATACGGTCAAGATCGCCGAGCGCTGTCAACTAGAGCTCAAGTTAGGGGATAATCTCTTACCGCAGTATCAGGTGCCCGATGGCTTAACTGACAATCAGTATCTAGAAAAGCTCTGTTTAGAGAAATTCGACTATCGCTACGCTCAAGAAAATCCCGAACTTCAAGAAAAAGCTCGTCAACAATTAGCCTTTGAGCTAACCACCATTCAGCGGATGGGCTTTGCCAGCTATTTCTTAATCGTTCAGGATTTCGTCAACTGGGCCAAAGATGCCGGTATTTATGTCGGACCCGGGCGTGGCTCGGCGGCTGGTTCGATCGTTGCCTATATCCTCAAGATTACCGATCTCGATCCCATCAGCTACGGCTTTCTCTTTGAACGCTTCCTTAACCCAGATCGTATCAGTATGCCGGATATCGACATGGATTTTGCCGACGATAGGCGGGGCGAGGTAATCCAGTACGTCAAGGAGAAATACGGCGATGATCACGTGGCTGGCATCATCACCTTTGGTACCATGATGTCTCGGGCCGCCGTCCGTGATGTTGGCCGAGCCCTCGGCATGACCTATGGCGAGGTTGACGTGGTGGCCAAACTGATCCCACCTCCGGTTCAGGGCCGACATATTCCGCTCAAATCGGCACTGACCATGGTACCGGAGTTGCAGCAACGCTACGATCAGGAGCCGGCGATCAAGCGGTTAATCGATCTCTCGGTTCAGCTCGAAGGAACCGTCAGACATGCTAGCCAACACGCCTGCGCCATCGTCATTACGCCACGCCCGCTCACCGAATACTGTCCGGTCCAAACGGCGCAAAAAGGCGATGTAGGCCAGGTCACGCAATACTCAATGAAACCGATTGAAGATATCGGCCTCCTAAAAATGGACTTTCTCGGTCTCTCGAACTTAACCGTGATGCGTAACGCTACTCGTTTGATTGAAAAGGTCTATGGCGTCAAAGTCGATATCCACAACTTGCCTCTCAACGATGAAAAAACCTATTCACTCCTGTCAGCTGGCGACACCACTGGCGTCTTTCAGCTCGAATCCGAGGGAATGAAACGCTATATTCGCGAGCTCAAGCCCTCGGTTTTTGGCGATATCGTGGCGATGGTCAGTCTCTACCGACCGGGGCCAATGCAGTTTATTCCAAGCTATATTGCCCGCAAACACGGTCGTGAAAAGATTGAGTACGACCACCCGAAGCTCGAGAGTAGCTTCAAAGAGACCTACGGCATCCCGGTTTATCAAGAGCAAGTGATGCAAGCCTCCAAAGATCTGGCCGGCTTTACCGGTGGCGAGGCCGATACTTTGCGCAAAGCGATGGGTAAAAAGATCGCCAAACTGATGGCCGAGGTCAAGGTCAAATTCATCTCTGGCTGCGCCGAGGCCTCGAAAATCGATCACGCCACCGCCAGTCGCATCTTTCAAAAGTTCGAGGATTTCGCCGCCTATGGCTTTAACAAGAGCCACGCGGCCTGTTACGCCATGATTGCTTTTCAGACCGCCTATCTCAAAGCGCACTATCCGGCCGCCTTTATGGCCGCGCTCCTGACTAGCGACTATCAAGATCTCGACCGCATCGGTATCGAGATTGCCGAGGCCGAGCGGATGGGGCTCAAGGTTTTACCACCATCAGTTAACCAGAGTCTGGTCGAGTTTGGTGTGGTTCAAGACGAAGCCGGTCAAGAGATTATTCGCTTCGCTCTATCGGCGGTCAAAAATGTCGGGGTCGGAGTGGCCGAAAGGATCGTCGCCGAGAGGGAACAGAACGGTGAGTTCGCTAACCTCGAGGACTTCGTGACGCGGTTGGGGAGTGAAACCCTCAATAAAAAGTCCCTCGAGGCGCTGATTAAATCAGGGGCGTTAGACTGCTTTGGGCAACGCGCTCAACTCTTTCACTCGCTCGAAACTATCGCCAAATATAGCTCGGTTTTAACCAAGCAGCGTCAGCACAACCAGCTCGACCTCTTTAGTAGCCTAACCGAGGCGCATGGCGTTCAAGCTCAAGTCGAGATTCCGCTCGTGCCGCTCGATCAGGTACAAAACGATCAGCGACAGCTACTGAGCTGGGAAAAGGAGTGTCTCGGCATCTATCTCTCTGACCATCCACTCAAGGCCGCCTCGCACCTGACACTGACCTTTGGCCAACCAGTTAATGAGCTGACCCTCGAAGACGAGGGGCAACGCACCAGACTAGCCGGACTGATTACTATAATTAAGAAGATAATTACCAAAAGTAACGAACCGATGCTGTTCGTGACGCTCGAGGACACCACCGGACAGACCGAAATCTTGGTCTTCCCGAGACTCTACCAAGAAACAGCGGCCTTATGGCAACCCGACAGCTTAATCGTCACTGAGGGGCGAATTTCGACCAAAGACGGGCAGATTAAACTAATCGCTAACCAAGTTTGGGAGCTCTCTGCCGATCTTAAACTGGATTCGTTTAAAGCACGACAAGAGATTGCTCGTTACAGTCTCGAGAAGAAACAGGCCGACAAGCTAAAGAAAGGGGAGAGCTTTTCCCCTGATTCACCCCAAGCTCGAGCCTATGCCGACAAAGTTTTTGCCAATCAAGGGGCGCCGCAGCTCAAACGACGCACCGCTATCGTCAGTAGCCCGATTGCACCGGTTTTCTATATCTCCTTACCGCCTCAGGCCGGGCCACACTACATTCAGTCACTCAAAGAGATTATCGAACAGCACCAGGGGCAAACCGCCCTAATCTTACGGCTGCCTTCAAGTAACGGCTACAAAGAGGTTGCCTGTCAAACCAAGATCGAACCAACCGCTGCCTTAATTGCGGCCGTTGAGGAGTT
>CAYGIW010000042.1:0-4777 GCA_964350035.1 uncultured Candidatus Saccharibacteria bacterium | reverse complement strand
TAGACATATTAACCTTTCAGCTCGGGCTTAGACGCGACGTGGCTTTTTAGGGCGGGTACCGTTATGAGGAACTGGAGTGAGATCTTTGATGCCGCTAATCATGATGCCAGTACCTTGAATTGCTCGGACGGCAGCCTCGCGACCTTGACCAACGCCAGTGACAAAGACGTCGACGCTCTCGAGACCATAAGCCTTGGCTTTATCCAGAGCACTTTTGAGGGTGATCTGAGCAGCATAGGGTGTAGATTTGCGGGCACCCTTGAAATTATTAGCACCAGCCGAGGCCCATGAGATAACGTTACCTTTGGTGTCGGTGACGCTAATGATCGTGTTGTTAAAGGTAGCCTGAACGTAGATCTTGCCCTTGGGGACAGCGTAAACGGTCTTTTTTCGAGTAGTTGCTTTGGTATTTTTGGCCATATTACTTCCTTTAAAGATTAAGTCTTGTCGGCGCTTTTGCGACGGCCTGAACCCATGGTAACTTTTTTGCCACGCTTGGTGCGAGCATTAGTTTTGGTACGCTGACCGTGAACTGGCAAGTTGCGAGCGTGTCTAGTACCTCGATAAGCACCGATCTCTTTGAGGCGCTTAATATTGGAGTTGATCTCCATCTTGAGGTCACCCTCTACCTTGATGTGCTGATCGATATACTGACGCAGTTTTTCGATCTCTTCGTCGGTCAGTTGACCGATCTTACGGGCGATATCAAGATTACAGGCCTCTACGATGACCTTAGCGTTGTTACGACCAACGCCAAAGAGGTAGCTTAAGCCGATCTCGAGATTTTTCTGATTGGGGATATTTACACCGGCAATACGAGCCATAAAACTCCTAACTTAACCTTGACGCTGCTTATGACGAGGGTTGGCACAGATAACCATCACTCGGCGATGTCGACGAATAATTCGACATTTGAGGCAGCGGACTTTAACTGATGGTTTAACTTGCATGTGGCTCCTGACTTTCAGGTTGACTTGATTCTGGGTCGACTGGTGTATCGAGGCTTTCGGGGACACTAGATTGGGTCTCGGCGGTCTCTATCGGTACGACTGGCTGGTTGGGGTCACCGTCGAGTCCTTCGCCAGGTTTGAGGCGGCGACTGATGCGACCACGGTTGAGATCGTAGACTGAACGCTCGACCGTAACTCGGTCACCTTCGAGAACTCGAATATGATGTTTGCGCATTTTGCCGTTGAGATAACAGAGGATGACACCGTCTTCTTGGTCGATCTGAACGCGAAAAGTGGCGTTGGGTAACGACTCAGCTACGGTACCATATGATTCAATTAAATCGTCTTTGGGCATTTCCACCAGTCAAAAATTCCGCCGTAAGATTGGCGGTTATACCTCGGATATACTTAATGATTGTCCTCTTAAGTCAACACACAATCGGAACTGAGGTATGAATCGATTATAACATTGGCTAACAGAGATAGTCAAGGGTTATTTAACCAAAATCTCGGCTCGATCCGCCTGAACTATAACCGTAGCCTCGAAATGCGCTGCTAAGCTGTGATCGGCGGTGACGATCGTCCAGCCATCGCGGGCTTGATAGACCTCAGGGCTACCCAAAGTCACCATCGGCTCGATGGCAATAGTCATACCTGACCGAAGGGTAAAATTACCGCGTTTTTCGGGATAGTTAGGAATACTTGGCTCTTCCCACTGCTCTTGCCCGATACCATGACCGGTTAACTCGCGCACCACACCAAAGTGATACGGTTTACAGACGGCAGAGATAATGGTGCCAAGCTCCAAAGTGGTGATGCCGTCTCGAACGGCGGTCAAACCGGCTTCGAGCGCCTGTTCGGTTACTTTTAAGAGTTGAGTTGCTTCTGGAGTGATGGCTCCGATGCCGATCGTTCTGGCGCTATCGACGCACCAGCCCTGATAGCGGAGTCCAACATCGATACCGAGGAGGTCGCCTGTTTGTAATCGCCTCTGATCAGGTAAGCCGTGCACAACTGCCTCGTTAACGGACATACAGGTGGCAAAGGGATAGTCATGAAAACCTTTAAATGTAGGCTCAGCACCAGCCTGACGGATCAAGGTTTCAGCCAGCTGATCGAGTTCGAGAGTGGTAGTGCCGACGGTGGCCCGATCGACTAGACGATCCAGCACCGACTGCAATATCTGCCCGGCCTGTCGCATGATCTTTTGTTCTGACTCGGATCTGATTAAACTATCAGAATGAACTGGTTTCATCTTTGATCTCGTCTGGGTAGGGGTAACCCAGCTAACTGGTAGTGGTTTTCGAGGGCTTGAAGTAGCGATTCGGTAACGGTTTTAATATCGGGTTTGGCATCGATCTCGATAATCTTGCCGGCGGCCCGAAACTCCTCGATTAACGGTAGGGTATCTTGAAAAAATAAGTCGAGTCGTGTCGTCGCTACCGAGAGCTCGTCATCATGGCGGGTGGTCAACTCTGTCTGGCAGACGGGACAGTATGTTTTATTTGATGCCTGTCTCGCCGCTTGATTGATGGTACTATAACCACACTTAAGACAGGTTAAGCGTGATTGAATACGGGCTAAGGCTGTTTCTCGATCGAGCTTCAGGTAGATGATGACTGGTAGTTCGACCCTGGCTCTCTCGAAGATAGCGATCTGCGACATTAGCTGTTGATGCGAGCGCATAATACTGTCAAAGAGCCAATCTTGCTCGGGGTCAAGAGTCTGGAGCGCCTGTTCTAGCAGCTCGACGATGATACTGTCAGGCACTCGACGACCGGCCTGCATTAAAGTAGCGATCTCTTGATGCTTTGGATGATTACCCTCTGCCACGATCTTACGGAGCTCGGCCCCGATCTCGAAATAGTTTAACTTAAATTGAGCCAAGAGAGCTCTGGCTTGAGTGCCCTTGCCCGAACCTTGTGCCCCCATGATGTTGAAGGCAATTCTATTCACCGCTGATCCCTAAAATCTTTTCAGCACTGTGTTCTAAGGTCAGGATTGGCTTTCCATCGAGTTTGATCAGCTTGAGTTGACCCTGAGCCTGATTTGATTTCTCGAGATAGGCCAGGCCCTGGAAACCAGGTAAAAAGGTGGGGGATTCGATGATGTTAGAAGAGGTGATCAGCTTGACCTCGGAGTTCTTTTGTCGATCGATTAACAGTAGCTCACTGCCGTTCTTAATATTATCTGATTGACTTTTACTGAGGGCGATCAGGCCTGTCGAATCTAGACCATAGTCAATCAGGGTCTGATCTTTGGCTTGGTAGATCGAACTCTCTGCTTTGCCAGCGAGCGACCAACTGACCAATTTATTATTTTTAGCGCTGCCCTTTAAGAGCAACAGCTCATTCTTATTCGGGTGGTAGCTGACTCGACTGATGCCGCTAGTATCAGAAAGAAGTTTTTGTCGTCGTTGACCGTTGAGGTCGGCGGTATAAAGAGTAAAGCCAACATTGGGCTCGGCATTGGTAAAGCTAGTAAAGGCGAGCTGTGCACTGTCTGGCGAGAGAGCCGGTGCTTCGGTGGCGATAAAGTTTTCGATCAATCTCGAACTTTGGCCGCTTTTCAGGCCACTAGCCATCAGGTTTGTGCCGTTATCGGTCTCGAGTAGATAAACTAAGCTGTCGCTTGAAGGCTGTAAATTAGCAGTATCGATAATGCGCTCGGTCGCGGTTGATTTCACCAGAACTCGATTCTGGTTGGTGGCCAGATCGATCTCGTTAATCTGTATGCCTTGACCGCGGTTGATCTTGAGATAGAGCTTACCGGTTAAACTGCCACCCTGGGCCTCTGGGGCGAGACTCGGCTTTAATATTGGCGCATCGCTCGTCTCGGTGACGGCTGCTTGATTAACCGACTGTGAATCAGAGACTATAGGCTGAGGTGGTTTTTTGACGATTAACCAGGCCAAACCGACGAGGGCGGCAATAAAGGCCAGTTGGATCCCATTTTTGAGCACGCTCTCTCCTTAGTATTGCTCGTAACGATTTTGGAGTAAGTAAGCCTGAATCTGACGCATCGTCTCGAGGGTGACGCTCACCATGATTAAGATACTAGTACCCGAGATAGCCAGCGATTGAATGCCAGTGATATTCTCGATGATATATGGCAAGAGGGCAACGATAGCCAAGAAGAGCGAACCGGTCAGGGTGATTCGGTTAATCACTGACATGAGGTAGTGTTCGGTATCGACCCCAGGACGAATGCCCGGCACGAAGCCGCCCTGTTTCTGGAGATTCTCGGCGATCTCTTTGGGCTGAAAGATCAGGTAGGTATAAAAATAGGTAAAGGCGATGACCAGGGCAAAATAAACTGAGCCGTAGAGCCAGCGATTACTGACGAACTTGAGGATAGATTCACCTAGTTTGATCAGCCAAGCTGGTTCTAGCGTTGAGAAAAAGCGACCGGCAACTTCGGGGATGACTAAAAAGGTCAGGGCGAAGATGATTGGTAAGACGCCACCTAAGTTGAGTTTGAGCGGCAGGTGGGACTGAACGCTGCCTGATTCGCTGACCGCTCGGACGCGTCTGGCATAGGTGACGGGAATGCGGCGCTCTGCTTCGTTGGTTAAGACGATCAGGGCGATAATGGCTAAGCTCAAAGCTAACCAACCAAGGCTAGCGATGATCTGACCAGTTTCGATACCGCCGACGGTTAAGAGAGCTAGCGTATTACGAAGTTGACCTGGGATGCCGGCGATGATACCGACGGTAATGATTAACGAGGCGCCGTTGCCGATGCCGCTCTCGGTGATCAGCTCGCCAAGCCACATTAAGAAGACGGTACCGGCCGTGGCAGCCAGAACCAATGTGAGAATAGTTAAG
>CAYGIW010000041.1:0-4847 GCA_964350035.1 uncultured Candidatus Saccharibacteria bacterium | reverse complement strand
TCGGTAAACTGGTACATATCGCCGGTTAGCTTCTCCCAACGGCCAGAGCGTTGCCAAATCTCGCGCGGATTGAGCGTCGGCATCAGAATCTCGCTGGCACCAATGGCTAACATTTCGTGGCGAATAATCGCGGCGATCTTTTGTTGCACCAAAAAGCCAAGCGGACCAAGCGTAAAGACGCCGGACATCACCTGATGGATAAAGCCGCCGCGCACCAGTAAAGCGGTGCCGGCATCGTCAGCATAGGCGGGAGCGGTTTTTTGAGTTTTAGGAAAAAGTTGACTCTGTCGCATAGCTTGATACTAGCCAGTCAGCCTCATTAAGTCAATTAGACAGCAGCTTGAGGATATCTTTATAGGTAATGGCCAAAATCAGCACCAAGAAAAAGGCAAAGCCGACCAAGTGCAATACGCTCTCGATCTGGTGGGCCAAAACGCGACGGCCCTTGTTCAATCGTTCAAGAATAATAAACAATAGATGTCCCCCATCAAGCGCCGGAATTGGCAAAATATTGAGTACCGCCAAGTTAGCCGAAAGCAGAGCGGTAAAGGCGGCCAACGGCCAAAAACCGGCCGCTAGATAGTCCTTGGTGGCGACATAGATACCAACCGGACCGGCCGCGCCTTCGGGGATCGATTGAGTGGTGACGATGGTGCCCAAAAACTGTACAATACCAACGACCAGTACGCTGAGGGCGCGGCCGGTCTCGTAAATGGCATAGATCGGCGCCCAGTAGAAAGGCAAGCGATAAGTAGTTCGATCGTTCAGAGCGACACCCAAGACTGGCGGTTTTTGATTGAGCTCTCCAGATAAGACCAGCTCTTGGCCATTACGCTTAATTTGGAGCTCGACCGTTTGACCGGCCTTGGTTTGTAACTGCTCGATTAAGCTCTCTCGATTAATAATCGCCTGGCCATCGAGCTTGAGCAGACGATCACCGGCGAGCAAGCCGAGCCGTTCGCCCGGGCTAGCTGCCTCGACTGCATCGATCTCAACTCTCGGGGTAATAATCGCTAGCGGAACCTCGTTGGGTGGAGTCATCAGACCGGGCCAGCCAAATAGCAGGCCAAGGGTAATAATCACATAGGCGAGCAAGGCGTTCATGGTTACGCCGGCAAGGATAATCTTAGCTCTGGTTTGCCATGGCTGATGCGCATAGGAACGAGGATTTTTCTTGGCGCTGGCATCGGGGTCATCGCCCTCGCCAAGCATTTTGACATAGCCACCAAAGGGAATCAGGTTTAAGGCGTATTCGGTCTCGCCGACCTTTTTAGCCCATATTCGAGGCGGAAAACCAAAGGCAAACTCGCTAACCAAGACATTGGCCCGCTTGGCCGCCAAAAAGTGACCGAGCTCATGGATAAAGATCAACAGACCAAAGATAAAAACAAAGACAAGTAATGCTAGCCAATCAATGCCCACGCGGCCTCCTTTTTCTCATCATAACAACTGACGCTAAATTGTGCGAACTTCTTGAGTTTTATTAGTAACGAGAGTCTCAATCGCTTGATTCATCTGCTCAGTTAGTCGATCGAGCTCTTTTTCGGCGCTGGCTAAGAGATCTTCGTTGAGTTCGCCGCGCTTCGCTTGCGCCTGCACTGCCTCGCGGCCTTCTTTACGGAGATTACGCAAGGCGATCCGCGTCTCTTCGGCCATCTTACCCACTAATTTAACCAGCTCGTCGCGTCGCTCCTGAGTCATCGCCGGAATAATTATACGGATTAGCTGTCCATCGTTAATTGGATTAAAGTTCCGGCCGCTTTCGCGCAAGGCCGCCTCAATCACTCCTAATAGACCGCGATCCCAAGGTGTAATAACCAGTTGATTAGCCTCGGGAACGCTGAGAGTCGCCACGCTTTTAAGGGGCATCGGCTGACCGTATTGCATTACTTGAATATCTTCGACGAGCATCGAGGTGGCCCGACCGGCTTGAATGGTTTTGAGTCGTTCACTGAGTTCGTCAACGACGGCTTGAAACTCGATTTTAGTCGGCTGGTGACTCATGAGATCTCCTTTGATCGGTTATTGTCAGTATACGCTTCTTTAATTGGGTTGAGGACCAAGTCGCTGAATCAGCCGGTTTGAGGCGAACAATCTGGCACTCCAGCCCATGCTGAGCCATATCGGTAGCTAGTTCTTGCTCATCAAAACGCTGATCATAACCCAAGGCGATAATCGCCGGTTTAATCGCCGCTACCGTTAAATAATAACGCGACGGCTCGGTTTCTGTGGGAATAATCACCTCATCCACAAAGCTCAGAGCCGCAATCAGTTCGGCTCGCTCACGGGCAGAAAAGAGCGTCTCGCCCTTGCTACGCTTGGCGACAGTATCGTTCGTCACCACCACCACCAAGCGGTCGCCCAGGGCTTTAGCCTGCCTCAAAAAAGCCAAGTGACCGGGATGCAAGAGGTCAAAGACCCCGGTCGCCATGACTGTCAGACCACCGACGTGGCTCAAACTACTCTCCGCCTAGTTCGTAACGTTCGAAACGCTCGATGACGATCTTCTCACCAATCTTTTGGACCAAGGCGGTCAAGAGATCCGACATCGTTTGCGATGGGCTTTTGACAAAAGGTTGAGCTAATAGTTCCTCGACAGTCGCTGGTCGCATCGAAGCGATCTGCAGGGCGACTTCATGAGCAAAGTTGCGGAACTCAGGGTTACGAGCCACAAAATCGGTCTCGCAGTTGACCTCGACCATGACGCCAATCTTGTTGTTATGAACATAAGTTTCAATAATGCCATCCGAGGCAGTTCGATCGGCTTTTTTCGCCATCACCGAAGCACCCTTGGCCTGAAGGATCGCAATCGCTTGATCCATATCGCCGGCGGCCTCGACCAAGGCCCGCTTGGCATCCATCAAACCGATACCGGTTCGTTGTCTGAGCTCTTTAACTTGAGTAGCCGTAATCTCTTGACTCATTTAAGCCTCCTTGGTTTTAGCGACTGTTTCAGTGGCTACTTCCTCAACAGCTTCAGTAGAGGCCGCGGTAGCTTCAGTAGATTCGGCTTTAACTGCCTCGACCTGAGGTCGCTCGCGTAAAATAGCATCGACTAAAGTCTTGGTAATCAAAGCGATGGTTTGCTTGGCATCGTCGTTAGCCGGAATGGCGATATCGACGATCTCTGGATTAGCATTAGTATCAGTCAAGCCAATAACCGGAATGCCCAGGCGTTTGGCCTCGGCAACAGCGGTGGCCTCGGCAACGATATCGATGACGAACATCGCATCGGGAGTGGTTTTGAGGTGGCGCATACCACCAAGGACCGAGCTGGCCCGCTTGACCTTGTCAGTCAAGACACGGCGCTCTTTTTTCGTCAGGTTGTTAACTGTCGCATCTTCGAGACGGGCTTCGTTGGTAGCTAAGCTCTTGAGCGACTCGGCTACAGTGTCAAAGTTGGTCAAAAGACCGCCGGGCCATCGCTCGACGATATAGGGTAGGTTAGCCCGCTCGGCCTCGGAGCGAATAATCCCGGCAGCTTGCGGTTTGGTACCAACCATCAGGAGCACCTTGCCCTGTTTGGCCCATTCGGTCACCGCTTTGATCGCCTGCTCGAGACCGGCCTGAGTCTGTTCTAAATTAATAATATAAATGCCCTCGCGAAGACCATAGATATAACCCTTGGCTTTAGGGTGAGAACGTTCGCGCTTGTGGCCAAAGTGGGCACCAGCGGCCATTAACTCTTTGAGAGTTGGGAGATTAGGACGAGTAGACATAAAACCTTTCATAGATAGGACTTGGCTGCGCCTATCGGCAGTTATTTAACCAGTATATTTAGTATTTATTGATTTAATTCGGTTTGCTTGCGCAATCGAGCCTGAAACTTATCGACTCGGCGGGCGGTATCGATCAGCTTTTGCTTACCGGTATAAAACGGGTGGCAGACAGAACAGATTTCAACACTGATAGCTGGCAAGGTTGAGCCAACGACAAAACTATTACCACAGGCACACTTAACCGTGGCTTGGTGATACTCTGGGTGGATCTTGGCTTTCATGAATTATTCCTTTCAAACCGGGTCTGTAGAAGCTACAGGGATACGGTCAGCTATTAACAGGGTTAATTATAGAGTAAAGGCTTGAGTTTGACAAGCGCTGGCTGCTGAGATTATCGCTATAAAAAAGTGGCCCTCTGATTCCTCCACTCGGGAGGTTCAGAGAGCCACAGGGTCAAAGCGCCAGCTGGCGCTGAAGCGTGTAAGCGTAAAGGAACGTTTCGTACCCATACGGCTCATCAGGCGCAATCGCTTCGACTCGCCATCTACTCTGGCCATCGTGAGAGTAGTGAATCATTCCGCCAGGGTAGACTAGGGCGGAGGGCCAGGTTGGCTGTCTACCCAAATGCCGCTGTTCAAAGCAATCGAGCCGCATCAGCTCCGCCATCGTGGCTGCAGCTACGGCAAAGCTCGGGAAAAACAACCCTGGATCAATCCCATCAAAAATCTGCCGAGTTGTCAGTCCCTGAACTCTAAAGGTTGGATGATACCCTTGCAGCTCCTGGAACGAAACCCACACTGGCTCGGTGACGTCTTCCATACAGGCACGGAATTTTGGACCGACATAGACGAACGTTAGTCCGTGCGGATTTGTCGCAGTGTAACTGATGGGGGAAGTTGTTGGCTCATCTACCTCATTCATGAGTCTTGCCGGATAAAAATACGGTACAACAAAGTCCTCTATAGCTTGCAGCGAACACTTCCATGCTGGTTGCAACATCGCTGGACCAGACGTCGCACCTTGCTCATTCACAACACACTCTACCTTCCAAGGTACATTCCACCTGCCTGGTGGATGTCTATTTAATAACGCTAATTCCGAATTTTGTCAATCATCAATGCACAGATA
>CAYGIW010000040.1:3782-4850 GCA_964350035.1 uncultured Candidatus Saccharibacteria bacterium | reverse complement strand
GATGTAGCTTCATGTTCTCAACTAGCACCGTAACGGTACTTTGAGCTTTGTTAGCGACAATTTTGCCGGTGAGTTGTTTCTTAGCCATGGTTTTGCTCCTGGTTAGCGAGTTGGCCAATGAGGGTCTTGGCTCGGGCTAAACGAACTTTGAGCTGTTTAAGCTGACTCGTTTGTTTGGCGCGACCAAAAGCCAGGTCAAGTCGTAGTTTTTCGATCTGACGCTTGGTAGTCTGAACCTCGAGGTAAAGACCCTGGCGGTTTTTGGCTTTTAATTCTTGTAATTCAACTGATCGTTTAGACATAATTATTCCTTTACCACGAATCGACAACCAACTGGCAGTTTGTGGGCGGCCAGACGCATTGCCTCTTTAGCGACCTCTTCGGTAACGCCTGACATCTCGAACATGATCTGTCCAGGTTTGACAGTAGCTACGAAGTGATCGAGCGGACCTTTACCACCACCCATACCGACTTCTGGTGGTCGCGCAGTGACTGGATGATCTGGGAAAAGTCGGATCCAAACTTCGCCGCCACGCTTGATGTAACGCGTCATGGCACGACGAGCGGCCTCGATCTGACGGCTGGTGATCCAGTCGCGTCCGGTCGATTTCAGCCCAAAAGAGCCGAAGGCTAATTCGGTCATCCGGGTGGCATCGCCGTCGCGCTTGCCTCGGAACTGTTTACGGTGCTTGAGTTTTCTAGGTAGTAACATAATATAGCTCCGAATTAATTCTGATCGACTTCGGTCTTTTCACCCTTGTAGATCCAAACCTTGACACCAACGATACCGTAGGTCGTCTTGGCATGAATCTGGGCATAATCGATATCGGCTCTAAAGGTCGAGAGGGGAACGCTACCGAGTGAGAACTTCTCACTTCGGGCGATCTCGGCTCCACCCAGTCGACCGCTAATGCGGATTTTGATACCTAAAGCGCCGCGACCCATGGTGCGCTCTAAGGCCTGTTTGGAGGCCCGGCGATAGCTGATACGGCGCTCGATCTGACCGGCGATATTTTGAGCGACAACGGCGGCATAGAGATCGCCGTTTTTAATCTCGTGAATATCGAC
>CAYGIW010000040.1:0-3772 GCA_964350035.1 uncultured Candidatus Saccharibacteria bacterium | reverse complement strand
GATAATCACGGTCAGTTGATCGATACCGCGCTTAATCTGAACTGAACCGATAGCTGAATCGGTGTTATAGCTACTGGCGATCGCCTGACGAATCTTTTGATCAACTAAAAGATAGGCTGCAAAGTTGCCTTTAGGCGGGAACCAGTTGCTCTGCCAATTCTTGTTGATGCCGAGACGCATCGCAAATGGATTAACTTTTTGTCCCATTACTTGCTCCCTATCTTAGTCTTGGTCTTGGACTGAATCTTAGGCTGTCGAGCCTCGGCCACGCCGATAGTTAGATTGATATGTGACTGTTGCTTAACGATGCGAGAGGCCCGACCGCGTGATTGAGGAATAAAGCGGCTGGCTTTGGGACCTTCGTCAACAGTAACTAGTTTGACGATTCGGTTAGCTGGTAGATTGGCCTGATCGGCGGCAGCTATACCAGATCGTAACAGTTTAGCCAGAGTTTTAGCGGCTGTCTGCGGTTTAAGCTCAAGTTGAATCAGGGCTCGATCGGTAGTTAAACCGCGAACCAAGTCTGCTAACAGACGCACCTTGCGGGGCGTGTGATGGGCAAAACGGTGATGAACTTGAACTGTTTGTAACATATATTTCCTTTAATGCAGTCGAGCTTACTTACGGGCCGCGTCTTGAGCTTTGGCGATCTTACCACCGTGGCGTCGGAAGAGGCGGGTAGGCGAAAACTCACCTAGTTTATGACCAACCATGTCTTCGGTGATGAACACTGGTGTGAACTGTCGACCGTTATGGACTTGAAAAGTTAAGCCAACCATTTCTGGGAAGATGGTGCTGGCACGTGACCAGGTTTTGATGGCGACACGACTACTCTCGGCTTTGGCCTTGGTGACCTTGAGCCAGAGCTTTGCATCGATAAATGGTCCTTTTTTGAGTGAACGTGGCATATTATCCCTTACTGCTTAGCTTACTTCTTGCGACGATCGCGGAGGATGAATTGACTGGTTCGCTTATTGCGTCGAGTCTTTTTACCCATAGCCGGTTTGCCCCATGGAGTTTTAGACCAACGCAAACCAACAGGGTTGTGACCTTCACCACCACCATGAGGGTGGGCGGCCGGGTGCATCGCCTTACCGCGAACGGTTGGGCGCTTGCCCAAGTGTCGAGTTCGACCAGCCTTGGCAATGCGGATGGTGGAGTGTTGAGGATTGCTGACCGGACCGATCGAGGCAAAACCCTCGCCGTGAATGCGACGAACCTCGCCAGAAGGCATGCGAACCTGAACATATAGCTCTTCTTTGGCTAAGATGGTGGCAGCGGTACCGGCCGAGCGGACGGCTCGTGAACGGCGACCAGGGGTCATCTCGATATCATGAATCATGACACCGGTGGGAATATTCTTCAGTTGGATACGGTTACCCAGCTGAGTGTCGGCGGTGTGATCGGCGATAACTTTATCGTCAACCTTGAGGCCTTCAGGGGCGATGATATAGCCTTTAATGCCATCGCTATACTCGATCAAAGCGATATAGGCACTACGATTTGGATCGTACTCGAGGGCTTTAACCGAAGCGGTTTGACCCATGCGAGACTCTAAGGCAAATAGATTACGATACATGCGCTTGGCACCGCCGCCACGATGGCGAACAGTGAGCTTACCCTGATTGTTACGGCCGGCGTGACGTTTCAGTGGCTCAATCAGGCTTTTCTCGGGTTCTTTTTTAGTTAGAACAGAGAAATCGGCATAGGACATCTTGCGACGAGCTGAAGTAGTGGATTTAACAATGCGTAAGGCCATGATTAACTCCCAACCTTGGGTTGAATAGCCGGCTTAGACTTGTTTTGAGCGCCAGCCGCTTTTTTAAGCGTTGATTCGGTTTTAGTCGTCTTGGTGCCCTTGGCAGCTGTCATCGATTCGGACTTATCAGTTTTAGTGACCGCGTTTTCTTCGGCTAACTGATAGTCCTTGATCTTTTGACCACTCTTGAGGCTGATAATCGCTTTGGTATAACTAGCTTGTTGACCGTAGCCATGGCGTTTGCGAACCGTGATTGACTTATGGTGGATAAGGGCAACATCGCGGACTTCAACCTGGTAGTGGGCAACGATGGCTTGAGCAATCTCGGCCTTGTTGGCTAGAGGATTAACGACAAAAGTATATTTGCTTTGCTCGGCTAAAGCGAGAGATTTTTCGGTGATGACGGGAGCAACTAAAACAATCATGATTTTTTCTCCAGTCGGGCGGTCAAGAGGTCGAGACCAGCCTTGGTCAAGATTAATTGCCCACCGCGTAAGACGTGGAGCGCATTTAACTGATAGGCGGCCATTAACTGAGCTTTGTCGAGGTTGGATAGCGAACGACTAGTTTCGGCGCTGAGCTCACCATCGATCAAGAGACGTTTCTTGGCCTCTGGGGTGATCTTGCTAATCAGCTTAGCGGCGGTTTGTGTTTTGTTGCCAAAACCGCTGAAATCTTCGATGACTAAGAGCTGACCAGCGACTAACTTACTATTAAGAGCCATCGCCAGAGCGCGTTGACGCATAGCCTGTGGCAAACTGAGCTGATAGTTACGGTTGCTGCGTGGACCAAAGGTGATACCACCACCTGTCCAGATCGGAGAGCGACTGGAACCGGCTCGGGCGCGACCGGTACCTTTTTGTTTGTGTGGCTTACGACCACCACCACGAACTTCGCCCTTGGTTTTGGTATTAGCCTGTGAGTGGCGTAAATTAGCTAAGTAAATAGTGACCGCTTGGTGCAGTAACTTATGATTAGGCTCGATAGCTAAGGTTGTGGGCAGTTCGAGAGCCGCGCCGGCCTCGCCTTGAGCAGTAAAGTAAGGAATATTATGCATAACGTTCACCTGTGATTTTGACATAGCTACCCTTAGGACCAGGAATAGCACCTTTAATTAAGATGATCTGTTGCTCGGGATGAACCTCGATGACGCGGAGCTTCTTGACGGTTGAGACGATGTTACCCATGTGGCCCGGCATTTTTTTGCCCAAGACGACGCGTTGAGGAAACATCATACCGATCGAGCCTGGCTTACGGTGATGGTCGGAACCGTGGGTTTCGGGACCGCGTGAGAAGTTGTGTCGTTTGATAACGCCAGCAAAGCCCTTACCTTTGGAAGTACCGGTGACATCAACTAAATCGCCAGCCTGGAACAGACTGACGTCGATAGTAGAGCCGATAGCCAAAAGATCATCGGTATTATTGGTTTTGATTTCGCGGACTAGCTTGAGATTAGCTGGCGCACCAACTTTTTCGAGCTGTTTGGCCTGGGGTAGATTGATCTTGCGAACCGCTTGAGTCGCGATAATGTTGGCTTGGTAGCCATCTTTATCAGTAGTTCGTTGACCAACCACAAAATTTGGCTCTGCTTGTATCGCAGTTACCGCAATCATTTTACCCTCGGCCGTGAAGAGTTGGGTCATTCCGATTTTTTTGCCAATAAGTGATTTCATTGCTTCCTCGTCTGTTACCCGTGGGGTAGAAGTTGAAATTGGATATGAACAAAATTAAGGCCCAGAGCACATCTAACTTAACTGGTCAGATAGTAATCCAGACGGATCCTGTTACTGGTCGATTGAGAAGGAATTGCCCAGAGAACTGGTTAATTAAATCTCTTGTTGTGAATATACCAAGTTTTGTAAAAACTGTCAAGAACACTTGTCGATTCACACAACCATAGTTATTTATTAGGTGCGGGTTTCGTTTATATCGGCAAATTCAAGCCTTTAATGCGCCACGGCTATTGTAGTATAATCGGGAGGAACCAAGGAAAATGAAAAATATGATTGCTAT
>CAYGIW010000039.1:806-4881 GCA_964350035.1 uncultured Candidatus Saccharibacteria bacterium | reverse complement strand
TAACTGATTGGTTCGGTCGGTTGATCGATTCGATAAGGCTCGCTCGCCTGACCGTTGAAAACATAGTCAGTCGAGATAAAGAACAGTCTTGCTCCAACTGCTTGGGCAGCTTTGGCTACATTAAGGCTACCGGTAACATTAACCTGATAGGCCAGCTGGCGCTGCTCTTCGGCCTTGTCGACATTGGTATAGGCGGCAGCGTGAATAATTACTTCTGGTTGCCAGAGTGCGGTCTGTTTTTGAATCAAGTCGGCCTGAGTAATATCGTAATTATCGGTATCGGTCAGAATCAGCTCGTGAGCCGCCAGAGCCTGTTTCAGATGATAGCCGAGCTGACCGGCAGCACCAGTAATCAGAATCCGCATTAGGCGGCCTGTCGATACTGTTTTTGATAGTACTGTTTGTATTCGCCTTGTTTAATCGGCTCCCACCAATCGCTTCGCTCTTGATAAAAACGAACCGTTTCAGCTAGGCCTTGGCTAAAGCTAGTTTGCGGTTGCCAACCGAGAGAGCGCAGCTTGTGACTATCGATGGCGTAGCGACGATCGTGGCCCGGGCGATCTTGGACTGTTACTAAGCGACTAGCCGGCAGGTTGGTAAACTCGAGAAGTTGAGACAGTAACTCGCGATTGGTTTTCTCTACTCCAGAACCGATGTTGTAAACCTCTCCGGTCTGTCCGTGCGTTAACAGGAACTGTATGGCCAAGGAGTGATCGCGAACAAAGATCCACTCTCGCGTCTGCAAACCGTCGCCGTAAACTGGAACGCTCTTGCCCTCGATTAGGTTAGTTAAGGCCAAGGGAATGAGCTTTTCCGGATATTGAAACGGCCCGTAATTATTGCAACAGTGAGTGACGATAACCGGCAATTCGTAGGTATTGGCGTAGCTCATAGCTAAGAGATCGCCAGCCGCTTTGGCTGCCGAATAGGGACTGCGTGGCTGAACCGGCGATTCTTCGGTAAAGCCGCCGCTCTCGATCTCGCCAAAGATCTCGTCGGTTGAGATTTGAATATAGCGCCTGACCTTGAGTCGTTTGGCCAGTTCGAGCAGCTGATAGGTACCTTGGACGGCGGTGGCCAAAAAGGCCGTCGGGTCAGCAATCGAGCGATCAACATGAGTCTCGGCGGCAAAGTTGATAATCGCATCGATCTGGTTATCGAGCGCCTGGGCGGCGCGGTCAACTGCCTCGGCCTCGGCAATATCGCCAACGACTAGTTGATAGTTACTTTTTTGATCGTAGTCTTTGAGATTGGCGCGATTGGCGGCATAGGTTTCTTTGTCGAGATTAACTATCTCGATCTCGGGCTGAGTATCGAGCATTAGTCGGATAAAATCCGAGCCCATAAAGCCTAGTCCACCGGTAACAAGTATTTTTTTGATCATAAATTAACCTTTAAACTTTAGCCTTTAGTTAACTCAAAAAAGTCGGCGCCCAAAAAGTCGAACGGTAGTCGATGCTCGTCTGGTGCTTTGGCATCGAACTGTTGGCTGACAAAGTAGAAGATAAAGCCATCTTGACTGCCAACATTGCGAACGCCATGGGCGACTCCGCGGGGGATCTTGAGCAGTCTGGCTTTGCCACCGCCCATCACTAAGCGCTGACTCAGACCGGTAGTTTTAGAGTCCTGGCGGGCATCGTAGAGACCGATTAACATCAAGCTGCTCGGCGGAATGAACCAGACATCGTCTTGATGAAAGTGTAAATGAAAGCCCTTGATCACGCCTGGCGACATTTGAGAGAAGCTGACTTGTTTGGCCTGAGTTTCGGGTAGCCAGTCGTGCCAACCGTCCGTGAGGCGCGCTACCTCGATAAAGGTCCCACCGTCATCGATAAAATGAGGCAGCTCGTGAGTCATCACGCCATCGAGCACGGTGGCCGGTGCGTAGCTCTGAGTGCTCAGCGCGGACTTGGCCTTGGGTGTGAGATTTAGCGGTAAATCAGGCGACATCTTAGTTGAGACTCTGCATTAACTGATCGAACTCAGCGCCAAGTTGCTTGCGGGCGTAATAGGCGTTAGCGCGAAAGAGTGATTCTGGCTTGCCAGCATCTGACCAAAAGCCATCGAGTAACGACCAACTCATGGCCTGTGCCTCGATGTAGCGATTGTTAACATCGGTAATCTCGAGCTCGCCTCGGTTTGACGGCTTAATATTTTTAATATGTTCAAACACTTCATTATCGTAAATATACAGACCGGTGACGGCCATATTGCTGGCGGGTTGGGCAGGCTTTTCATCGATTCGGACGATCTTTTGTGAGTCGTTTTCGTCAAAGACGGCTACGCCAAACCGTTCTGGGTCGTTAACTTCTTTTAGGAAGAGCTTGGCACCGGTGGTAAACTCGGCCACGGCTGGTCCGATATCGGCATCGGTGGTGTTGTCGCCCAAGATGACAGCGACCGAGTCGCCATCGGCAAAGCGTTCGCAGAGACCCAAGGCCTGAGCGATGCCACCCTCACCCTCTTGGTAGATATAGTCTAAACGAGTGACCCCGAGCTCTTGACCGTTTTTGAGCACCCGGATCATATGTCCGGCGTGAGGACCGCCAGTTAAGACGGCGATTTCGGTAATTCCGGCCTTGGTCAAGGTCTGAATTGGATAGTAGATCATCGGCTGATCGTAGATCGGGAGGAGGTGTTTATTGGTGGCATGCGTCATGGGGTAAAGACGGCTGCCTTTGCCACCGGCGAGAACAATACCTTTCATCGGTACTCCTTAGTTACTCGGTTCTGTATCCTGTCTATCTTATCAGAATGTCGTCCTCTTTCAAGAAGTGGACAGCTAGCTTATATTATGAAGGTATGTTTACTTTTCTTCGTCACAGCTTAGCCTCTCTGTCACCAGTTGTTAGACAGCTCTTAGCTATCGTTTCCATTGCCGGTATCGGTGTAGGAACGGGGGCCGGGGCGGCCCGCTTAATACCGGCCAAATCTGTCGAACCGACTACGGTAGCCTCGATACAGGCAACTACTACGACCAGTCCAACCCCAGCCGTGACGCCAACGCCGACTCCCGCAGTCTCAACCAGTCCTAAGCCAGCGGCTAAAAGCAGTCCGGCGCCGGCTAAACCGGCAGTTAACCGGCAGAACTTCACTTGGGGAATATCTGTGAATATCTTTCCTTTTGCCGATCAGAACGAAGAGTTCTTACCCGAACAGTATCGCTTAGCTAAAGAGTTAGGGGTCAAGAGCGTCCGGATCGACTTTGCCCCTAATAATCCCTCGGCTTCCGATGCGGCCTTGGCCAAAGCCCGCGAGGCCGGACTCGAAGTGGTGATGATCATCCCCTTTGGGCCCCGCGACATCTTTAGTGATCCAGCCCTTGATCAGAGCGCCTACGATTATGTGGCTAAGATCGTTAAACCCCGCGCCGGTCAGGTGGGCGTTTGGCAGTTAGCCACCGAACCGGCTTCGGTAGCGATTAAATCTGCCGGTCATCACGGTATCGATAAGGGTGATTATGTTGATAGCCGCTACCAGGCGGTTAAGACTTGGCTATTGGCTGCCTCGCGAGCAGTTAAAGACAACGATCCGAATACTCGCCGTCTGATCAATGATCAATGGGTGCATACCGGTTTCTTCGATCGTTTTATGAAAGAGGGCGGTGACAAAGCCTTTGAGATACTAGGTTGGAACTGGTTTTCCGATATGGGAAGCAGCCTTAGTCGTCCAACCCTCGATGCCAAGAAAAAGCAGACCTATGAGCTCCTGGCCAAGCTCAAGAGCTTTGGCAAGCCAATCTGGCTGACCGAGGTTAATCGTCGCCGCGGTAGCGCTGATGCTAACGAGAAGGCCCAAGCAGATTTCATTGAGTCGATCGCTAAGCAGGCTTACGCCGATCGCTCGGTTGCCGGCTTGTTTGTGTTTAACCTAATCGAGGATCTCTCGGCACCTCCAGCTGAACAGGGTTACTCTATAGTCAATGTTGATCGTTCGACTCGACAGGTCGTCGGACCTAAGCAGGCCTTTCATCGCTATCAGTCCTTTATTCGCGACCGCCGATAGTCTTGGCGTGGCCTGACTGCCAGAAATCAAGGCCAAAAGCCTTGACACTCTAGTATATTCGCCGTAAGAT
>CAYGIW010000039.1:0-796 GCA_964350035.1 uncultured Candidatus Saccharibacteria bacterium | reverse complement strand
CATCTCAACTGTTCAGCTCGGATCGTCCGAGTTGACTTTTTTCCCGGAGGGTTTTGGGAATGAGGGTTCCGTTAACACCCAAGAAGCCAATCATGGTCATCGCACTTGCCTGTCAGTCGGCCGGTGGCAAAGGTACTGTGAGGGGTCATCTGGAGAGTCTTGCTCAAGTCCATAAGCTCAACTGTATCTCGGTCGGTTCGACTGAGCTACGTCAAGCACTCGATTGTCCTCCACAGGCTTCGAGAGATGAAATCCGCCAAGCGATGGATACTCATCCGCTGAAAGCTGAGCTCGGATTTCCGTTCACGCTTTACATGTCGTCAATCGTAAGCAAGTGTACGGCTGTACCGACGCTTTGTATTGTCGATGGACTGCGAGAGAGCGGTCAGATTGATTATCTGGATGGAATTTTCCCGAAACAATTCACCACGATTGTGGTGGTATGGATTGACCGCCCATTTGATCAATGCTGGCGTGCGTTAGCTGACAGAGATGAGCTAACTGAGGATGAGGCCATCGATTTTCTCCTCAGAGAGAAGTCGGGGGTAGCACCTTGCATCGATCTGAAGTCTGTACGCAATAGGGCTGATTACTATCTTCCCAATCGCGACGGCTTGGATGAACTCTACGGCAGGGTGGAACGATTCTGGCGAGCGATCGTCTTGCCGGGATTGAACATTCAAAAACGGCCTACCTTGACTGCTAGCGACGGCCATGAGTTTTTTCAGCATACGCCGTTCGGTGAGTGGGTCGAGCAATGTCCGCCACGCGGCAGCGACACGTAGATCCTTTATGG
>CAYGIW010000038.1:3516-5024 GCA_964350035.1 uncultured Candidatus Saccharibacteria bacterium | reverse complement strand
GATCGAGCCTGGGCAACCACGGGCAACTTTTTTGGTGGCGATGACAGTGCTGGGTGACTCTGGCGGTCAGGAAAGTAATAATGAATAAATCTAATAATCAGGCCTGGATGGTCCTGGCAGCTGTCGCTATTGCGCTCGCCTTATTAATTTTCTTGACTACCCAAAGTTGGCCTAAATACAACCAAACCAAGACCGAGCTTAAAGCTGAGCGATTGCAACAGGCCGAAAATCGGGCTTTGCTCAAGCTGGCGAGCTCTCTCGAAGCGGCCAACGCTACTCAACCTGCCTTGATCGCTAAGCTGCAAGCCGCCCTGGGCCCCGAGGCTCAACCCGAATCAGCGGCTGTGATTATCGAGGCTCTAGCCAAACAATCTGGTTTGGCTTTGGCTGGCCTGACTCCTAACCCAATCAACGGTGACAGACTGCCGATTAGTTTGTCGGCCCGTGGTAACTATTTGGCAATCAGTCAGTTTCTCGGTCAGCTCAAAAGCTCGGCGCGGTTAATCTTGGTTGATAGCTTAGCTATAGTGCCGAGTAGCGACCGTGACCGTTCGCTCTTGACGCTCTCGGCGACCTTGAGTCTGCCGATCTTTGCCACTACTGACCCAGCTCAGACTATCGGCAGCATGAGTGCCGAGTTGCCTGCGACCCTAATTCAAGAATTGCAGGCACGCCAAAGTTCACCGCAAAACTCTTCTGTAACCAGTACCGCCACTGTGGGCAAAGCCGATCCATTTGGCCTCAACTAACATGGCCGATACGCTTTCGACTAACTCGCCCAAGCGTCAGCTCTCCGTCTTGCAGCTGTTAATCGCCGAACAGTTAATTACTGCCGAACAGGCCCAGGCTGTACCGGCCGGACTCTCAACCGCCGGTCTCGAGGCCTATCTGCTATCCAATCAGTTGGTGAACGAGGCCGATCTACACCGGCTTTATGCTCAGGTTTATCAGCTGCCGTTAGTCACCTTGAGTTTGCCAATTCAGCCTTCGGTTTTGACCCGATTACCTGAGATCGTGGCTAGGCAGAACGATTTAGTTGCCTACGGCCTGACCAACGCCGGTCTGCAGGTAGCTATTGCCTCGATCCGTCCGCTGACTGGTGGACAGCAGTCGATTCTTAATCAGCTTCAGCGCCGTCTCGATCAAAAGATCTTACCGGCACTGGCGAGTTTGACCAGCATTCGTCAGGCGCTCGATGGTTATCGAGCAACCCAGCCCAACCCAACTGTGGCGGTGGCTAGCCCAAGCCAGCCGACGGTTGCCGCGGTGCCAACATGGACAAAACCCGACCCGAGTCAACTCGAATTAACCACCTATCAACTCTTTCCGGTTAAAATCTGTCGTCGATTTCAGTTGATCGCACTTGTTCAGGATGGTCAAAAGATCATTGCCGGAGCCGTCACCCCGACCAATCCGACACTCTTGACCATGATTCAAGAGGTCCAAGAGAAAAATCAGGTCAAGATAGAGTTAGTGACGCTCACTCCAGCCGAGTGGCAGAGCTATTT
>CAYGIW010000038.1:0-3416 GCA_964350035.1 uncultured Candidatus Saccharibacteria bacterium | reverse complement strand
AGTCAACGAGAAGTTGTTGAGCAACAGCCGATCGAGTTGACCAAGCCACTCTCGCCGCCCAACAATGTCGGTTGGCTAGCCTCTAGCCCTGGCCAATCGCCAGTCAACGCCGACGACTCGTTGAGCTTAGACCGAGGCGAGATTACTATTTCGGTGCAGACGCTCCAAGAACTAACCCCCGTAGTCCAATCTGGTAATGTGCCATTAATCGTAGCGGCGATCCTCTCGTTAGCCGTCAACTCCCGCGCCTCGGATGTTCACCTTGAAGCGATGAACAACCGTTTTCGATTGCGTTTACGAGTGGATGGACAGTTGCAGGATATTGCCCTTTTGCCGTTAGCGATAATGGCAGCCCTGGTTTCGCGAATTAAGATCTTGGCCAAGCTCAAGATTGACGAGAGCCGCATTCCTCAAGATGGCCGCTTTCAAATCGTCGAGGCCAAGCGCAATATCGATCTGCGCGTCTCGACTTTGCCAACTGTCAAGGGTGAAAAGGTCGTCATCCGCCTCTTAGACCAATCGCTTGGGCTCATTAAACTGACCGACCTCGGCCTTTTGGGTGAGAGCTTAACTCAGGTCAATCAAGCGATTAACCGGCCGTTTGGCGTGGTTTTGGCAACCGGACCAACCGGCTCAGGTAAGACCACCACTATCTATGCCATTCTCGACCAGCTCTCGAAGCCCAATGTCAATGTGGTGACTATCGAAGATCCGGTCGAGTATGAGATTCCCGGCATCAATCAAACTCAGGCCAAGCCGAGTATCGGTTACGGTTTTGCCGACGGACTGCGTTCGATTTTGCGACAGGACCCTAATATCATTATGGTCGGTGAGATTCGCGACCAAGAAACCGCTGAGCTGACCACCCAGGCGGCTCTGACTGGCCACCTCGTTCTTTCTACGCTTCATACCAACAACGCGGCTGGTGCCCTGCCTCGGCTGCTCGAGATGGGTATCGAGCCGTTCTTGGTAGCTAGCTCGATCAATGCGGTCATTAGCCAGAGACTGGTTCGCAAGCTCTGCTTAGTTTGTCGACAACCGGATCAACCTCCAGCCGCCGAGGTCAATCTCGTACTCGAAAGTCTGAGCCAATCACCGTTAGCCAAACTGATGCCGAGTGGGGGGCCGAAGTTCTTTAAGCCTCAAGGCTGTAATCAATGTTTCCAAGGGTTCAAGGGCCGACTCGGAGTTTACGAGGTGCTGTCAATGACGCCAACCATCGAGGCCTTGGTTATCAAGCGGGCCAGCGCTAACGAGATCGAGGCCGCCGCCATTCAAGCCGGTTTAGTCACTATGACCAACAACGGTTATCTCTTAGCCGCACTCGGCCACACCTCGTTAGCTGAAGTGATGCGAGTAACCACTGCTATAATAGATCCAAAGAGGGGGAATAATGCCGTCTAATACCGCTGCAACTACTGCTTCAACACCGCCAAAGGCAACCATGCCACCTGTATCTGGTGATGCGACTAACTCCGATAGTGCCAATAGTAATCTGGCAGCCAAGGCTACGACGACAAGCCGACTCTCGCCCTCGAGCCGCATGAAGAAACTGCTCGAAGAGGCGATTAGTCGCCAGGCCTCTGACCTGCACCTCTCGATTGGCGTGCCGCCAGTCTTGCGTATCGACGGCAAACTCATCGGTGTGGCTGGCGAGAGCGTTATCACCCCCGAAGACGCCAAAAAGCTGGCCGAGAGTCTGATGACTAGCCAACAGATCGCCCGTCTCGAACAGGATCGCGAACTCGATTTCTCATTTGGCTATCAGGCGATGCGTTTTCGCGTCAACGTTTTCTTTGAGCGCGGTTCGCATGCCTGTGCCTTGCGCCTGATCCCCAAAGAGATCCGTGACCTCAACTCGCTTGGTTTGCCGGATATGTTAGCCCGCCTGATGAACCTTAATCAAGGATTGATCTTAATCACCGGTCCCACCGGTCACGGCAAAACTACTACCGCCGCCTCGATGCTCCAACAGGTTAATGTCACCCGACGGAGTCATATCATCACCGTCGAGGATCCGATCGAGTACCTCTTTGAACATCACAAAAGTATTATTCAACAGCGCGAAGTTGGTTCGGATACGCTAACCTTTGCCAAGGCCTTGCGCTCGGCGCTGCGTGAAGACCCGAATATCGTTTTTCTCGGCGAGATGCGCGACTTCGAAACTATCGAGGCGGCGCTAACGGTTGCCGAAACCGGCCACTTGGTGATTGCCACCCTACACACCAATACCGCCGCGCAAACTGCCGACCGTATTATCGATGCCTTCCCACCCCATCAACAGTCCCAGGCGCGAACTCAGCTGGCTAACAGCCTCTTAGCTATCGTTTCGCAACGCCTGCTCCCCAAGGTGGCTGGCGGAAGGATCGCTGCTGCCGAGATCATGTTAGCCACCTCGGCTGTTCGCAATATCATCCGCGAGGCCAAAACTCATCAGCTCAATAACGTTATTCAAACTTCGGGTAGTGAGGGGATGATCTCGCTTGACAAAGTCTTGGCCGAATTAGTCAGCAAGGGCGAAATCACCATGGACGAGGCTCTCAACTGGGCCTACGACCAAAAAGCCTTCAAGGCCATGGTCTATTAAGGTTGTGATTTAGATGATCCAAAGCCTAGTTAATTTTTGGTGGCAGCTCTGGCCGTCGCGACGGGTGATTAGCCTCAGCGATCGCGCCTTTTTAGTCCGCCAACTCGCCACGATGCTCGAAAGCGGGATCACTCTCGATGTGGCGCTTAAGCTGCTAATCAAGTCCAGCCGTAACCCACGCCTCACCACTAGCTTGCAAGAGATCTTGACTGCTATCGAGAGCGGCGCCCCGCTGTCACAGGCGATGACCAACCAAGCCGGACTTTTTGATGATTACTTTATCGCCGTCGTTCGAGCCGGCGAGGCGACAGGCCGCATCGAACGCTCGCTAACTAACCTGGCAGTCGGACTCGAGACCGAACGGAACATCGTCTCTCGACTCCGTAGCGCCATGGTGTATCCGGTTTTTGTCGTGGTCGCGATGATGGCTGTCGCAGTACTAATGCTAACCCGAGTTATTCCACAGCTAGCCGGACTCTTTGCCGAGGCCGAGACCGAGCTACCTTTGGCGACACGCTTCTTATTAGCTCTCTCTAACTTTACAGTCGCTTATTATCCTTATCTCTTACTCTTACTGATCGGCGTTATCGTTTTGGCCGGCCAACTCAGCCGCAATCTCAACTTTAAGCTTTTTGTCGATCGAATGTGGCTTAAATTGCCCGGTGGCTTAGCCGAGTCGCTCTATATGAGCCGCTTTACGCTGAATATGAGCCTGTTAATTGGCGCCGGTATCTCGATTATCGAGGCCTTAACGATTACTGCCGAAACGATGCAGAATCGCTACTATCAAGTCACCCTCGAACAGTTTAAAACCCAGGTCGAACGCGGT
>CAYGIW010000037.1:0-5209 GCA_964350035.1 uncultured Candidatus Saccharibacteria bacterium | reverse complement strand
CTATTGGGGAGCACCGATCCCGATTATTTACTGTCCAGATTGCGGCGAGGTACCGATTGCAGTTGAGGATTTGCCGGTTCATCTCCCTCACGATGTTGATTTTCAGCCCGGTGGCGAATCGCCCTTAGCCAGACACCAGGCCTTTTGGCAGACGGTCTGTCCTCGTTGTGGCCAGGCGGCTCGACGTGAAACCGACACGATGGACACTTTTGTTGACTCCTCTTGGTACTTTCTTCGTTTTGCCGATCCTCATAACGACGAAGCACCGTTTAGCCCAGAGCAGATCGCGCGTTGGTTGCCGGTCGATCAATATATCGGCGGTGTCGAGCATGCGATCTTACACTTGTTATATGCGCGCTTTATTACTAAAGCTCTAGCCGATGCCGGTCAACTAAAGATTCGCGAGCCGTTCAAGCGCCTCTTTAACATCGGCATGATCTATCTTAATGGTAAAAAGATGAGTAAATCCAAGGGTAATATCGTTAACCCCGATGAGCTGGTAGCGCAATATGGGGCTGACGCTTTGCGTGGCTACGAGATGTTTATCGCTCCTCCGGCGCCCGATGCCGAATGGAATAGCGCGGGCTTGGCCGGAGTTTATCGCTTCTTGGCTAAAATTTACGAGGCCGTTTCTAATCTATCGCCAACGACTTCGGAACAAAGCGCCCAAGATCAGAGTATTAAGTGTCCGATGATCGAGTTGCTCGAGCGAGTTGACCGTGATTATCAGGATTATAGCTTTAATACGGTTGTCAGTAGCCTGATGACCTATGTTAAATATCATCTAGACACCATGAATTTAGCCGAGGCTAGTCTGTTAGTTCGTCTGTTAGCTCCGGTCTTTCCTCATCTGGCCGAAGAGCTCTGGCAGCGATCTCTTGGTCACGACGAGTCGGTCTTTTTAGCTGATTGGCCAAAGCTTAATGCCCAAGAGCTAATGGCCGAAAGCTCAGCCACCTTAAAATTCTTAGTGCAAGTCGACGGCAAAACCCGCTTAGTCCTTGATATGCCAGCGGCTACCGCTCAATCAGAAACGGCAGTCCGCCAGTGGCTGGAAAGTGACGCTAAGAGTATAGCTCGCTTTCCCGATGGCTTACCCCCGAAAGCCCGCTTTATCTCTTCCAAAGTAATTAATTTTCTGGTAAACTGAACCAGTAATTAGAGGAGTCTTCCCATGGCCGTACAAAAAAAGAAACTTTCAGCCACCCGTTCTAATCGCCGTCGTGCGGCTAATTCGGTGACTGCGCCTATTAACGCTAACACCTGTGTTAGTTGCGGCGCCGCTAAGCTCGCTCATCGCGCTTGTCTTAAGTGCGGTAGCTATCGACAGCAAAAAGTTGTTTAATAGTATTATATGAATCGTCATTTATCGCGAACTGTAGCGATGCAGACGCTGTACGAGCTAGATATGCGCACTAGCTCAGATTTGCCGTTGATTGTCGAGCGTAACTTAGCCGAGTTTGTCGGCGATGCCGACCCTGATTATGTCGAACGCACCGTTAATGGCGTTCAGGCTAACCTGGTGGCTATCAACGATTTAATCAAGTCGGCGGCTCCCGAGTGGCCACTCGATCAAATCTCGCCAATCGATCTGGCGATCTTGCAGCTGGCAACCTTTGAACTTCTTTATGATAACTCTGACGATATCCCGCCTAAGGTAGCTATCAACGAGGCAGTTGAGTTGGCTAAAATGTTTGGCGGTGATAATTCGCCCAAATTTATTAATGGCGTCTTGGGTACTATCTACCGAGGCAGCCAACGCTACGATCCTAGTCAGGATCAACGAGCCAATCATGGCGGCTGATCTTTCAGCTCTGCTCGCCAAGCTCGCCGTTAAGTTCGATGACCAAAAGCTCTTGCAGCAGGTCTTCATCCATCGCTCTTATCTCAACGAAAATCATCAGGCCGGTCTCGAGCATAATGAACGGCTCGAGTTCCTCGGCGACGCCGTTCTCGAATTAGTCATTACCGAGTTTCTCTATCTTAACTACCCTAATCCCGAGGGCGAACTAACCAACTGGCGTTCCGCCTTGGTTCGCGGTGCGATGATCTCGGAAGTCGCAAATCAACTAGAGTTTGGCGACTACTTACTTCTCTCCAAGGGCGAAAATCGCTCGGGCGGTAAGTCGCGTCAGATCATCTTGGCCAATACTTTCGAAGCTTTCGTTGGAGCCCTTTATCTCGATCAGGGTTACCAGGCGGCGGCCGATTTCATCCACCGGCAGTTGACTCATCGCTTACCGGCGATTCTAGCGGATAAATCTTACCTAGATGCCAAGAGCCGACTCCAAGAACTGGCCCAAGATCAGCACAGTCAGACGCCTAATTATCGAGTGATGGCTGAACTCGGTCCAGACCATAACAAAAACTTTACCGTCGGTGTCTATCTTGGTCCACGACTGATGGGCGAGGGGACAGGTAGCTCAAAACAAACCGCCGAACAGGCCGCCGCCCGTCAGGCTTTAATAGAACATTTCTCTCAATCTGTTTAACTAATTAGTTTAAACTCAGCCAATCGTAGCTGGCATAGCCCCAATTGACCAGGTCTCGACCAATTTTAGCGGTTGCTAACTTATCCACACTGTAAGCTCCCAGGATGGTCGCTATTAAGGTGTGGTTATCGCGAGTCGCTGCAATAACCAAACAGTGACCCGCTCCGCCCTCGGCGGTTAACGGGGTAAAGCCGGTTTTGCCACCGATGATTCCTGGCAAGGTGACGACACCAGTCACTAGACGATTAGAGTTTTCGAGCTTTACTAGCTGTCCGTTTTGATCGGTCAGGTCTAACTTGTCGGTACTAATAATCTCTTTTAAGACAGGATCGGCGATGGTAGCCGCCATCAGTCTGGCTAAATCTCGGGCTGTTGAGCGACCTTGTTGATCGTTCAGGCCGGCCGGATCGGCAAAATGGGTGTTGGCCGCACCGTATTCTCGAGCGGTTTGGTTCATCGCCTCGATAAAGTTTTCGAACTTCGGCTGATTTGGATCGCTACTTTCGGCTAAAGCCACGGCCGCATCGTTACCAGACATCATTAAGAGGGCGTAGAGTAACTCGCGAATCGAAAAGATTTGACCAGTCTTTAGATTGGCTAGCGAGCCAGTCTGGCTGGCGGCGCGCTGACTAATCGTCACCTTGGTTTCGATCTCTGGCCAAAGCTTGCGAATCGTTAGAGCGGTGGCCAGTTTGGTAGTCGAGGCGACAGCCACCGGTTGATCAGGATTGAGCTCATAGAGAGTGCTTTGACTCTCTAGATCAACCAAGATAGCCTGACGGGCAGGTGCATAAGTTGTGCCGTAACCAGGTTTTTTGACCGGAATCGGGGCAACTAAGGCAGCCTCTTGACTCGCCAGAGCGATCTTATGGCTCAGGCTGTTTAAGCGATTGGTGAGTCGAGGTGATTGATTAGAGCTACTGGTAACATGCTGTATCGATAAAGTGAGGATTAAGCCGATGATGGCAAATAAAGTCAGACCTAGCCAGAGCTGTCGATTGATGACGAGCTTAAACTCGTATCTCGTTTTGGGCGCAGAATCGGCCGTAGTTTTGGCCTGGTGAGCTGGCTTTGCTGATCTGATGCCCTGTCCGGGTTGTCGGCGGCTTTGACTCATCGTTTTGGCTTAAAGGTTAGGCCGTATTGGTCGAGTTCCTGAGGTTCTATCTGGGCCGGGGCTTGCATCATTAAGTCTCGACCATCACCAGTTTTCGGGAAGGCAATGACTTCTCGTATCGACTGTCCACCCACTAAAAGCATAATTAAGCGATCGAGCCCGATGGCGAAACCACCATGCGGCGGCGCTCCATAGCTGAGAGCCCGTAACAGATGGCCAAACCGCTCTTCGATGATTTCTGGGGTCAGTTTAAGTATCTCAAAGATTTTAGCCTGGAGTTCTGGTTCGTGGATTCGAATACTGCCACCGGCAACTTCGTAACCGTTTAAGACGAGGTCGTAACTATCGGCGATGGCGGTGCTGGGATCGGCTAGGGCAGTATCAAGCTGATCTGACTTTGGTCGAGTAAAGAGATGGTGCACCGCGCCTAGCTGTCCCGACTCGTCTTTCTCAAACATTGGCTGATCGTTGACCCAGACAAAGGCCAACTCATCGGGGTCGTTTTTGTCCTGTCTCAGGTCTGGTTTATCTGAGCCGTACTTGCTCATCGCCTCTTGGTAGCTGATGACCGGAAATGGACTAAAGGTGAGTTTTTTGTTGGGCAATAACTCTTTTACAAGGCTGGTCATCATCTGTTCCAGCCAGGCTCTAATCTGGTCTTGAGTAATATAGCTCATCTCGCAATCGAACTGGGTAAACTCTGGCTGTCGATCGCCGCGTGAGTCCTCATCTCGAAAACAGCGGGCAATCTGAAAATAACGATCTAGCCCGGCCACCATCAGGAGCTGTTTAAACTGTTGTGGCGATTGAGGTAGAGCATAGAAATGCTCTGGCTGCAGTCTTGACGGAATCAGATACTCTCGGGCGCCCTCTGGCGTGCCTTTGGTGATATACGGCGTCTCGATCTCGGTGAAGCCGGACTCGATGGCGTACTGTCTTAAGAAATTATTAATCTTACTCCGCCACTGTAGCTTGGACATTAGATCGGTATGGCGAATCGTTAAGTAGCGATAAGTCAGGCCCATCTCTTCGTTGACTGATTCAGCGAGCTGGTTACCCCACGGCAACTCTTTGGCCTTATTAAGGCTGGCGATAGCCGTAAATTGGAGTTCGAGGTGACCGTTCGGCTCTACTGTCGTCAGGTGTACCGGCCGTTTGACTACTTGCCCAGAAATAGCTAGGGCGCTACCTAAGGTCAAGGTTCTTAGCTCTTCAAAGCCCTCTTGTTTGGCTGTCGCCACTACCTGAACCTGTCCGCTATGGTCCGCCAGGACGATAAATAGCACTTTGCCATGATCACGGAGACCATTAACGAAGCCGGCGATCGTAACAGTCGAATCGAGATGGGAGTCTAGGGTACTGATAAAGTGGCGGTTAATTGTCATAAATCTCCTAACGGATAGTCAGCGAAAATTGATTTTTTAGCTGCTGACAAAGGCTAGCAAAGGCCTCGTCGACTTCGTCATTAGTTAGCGGCTGAAGTTGGTTGAGACGCCTCTGATATACCAGATGAAAGGCATAAGAAATCTGATTATCGCCAAAGTTGGGGCTCTTGAAGGTGTCGAAATGATCGACGAGGATCAAACCGACATTACTAGTC
>CAYGIW010000036.1:0-5218 GCA_964350035.1 uncultured Candidatus Saccharibacteria bacterium | reverse complement strand
CTTTTTTGTCTGTTGCTCGTTTAGCTGGCGCCTTGGTTTTAGCGGCTGGAGCGAATGTCGAAGAAGTCGACTCAGCAGTTGGTTCAACAGTTGGCTCAGCCACCATGGCCTCGATCGAGTCAACAGTTGCCTGATCGATGACGACTGACTGATCGCTCTCGCTCACCGAGCTCTTGGTAGCGGTAGCACCATCGGTCAGATCTTCAGCCAAAGCCATAGCCTCTTGAACGATCGCTTTGCTCATTTGGCGGCTCGGTAGCTGCCAAACGGTTGGCTTGACGATAATCATAAAACGCCAGATGGCCGTCAGTTGACGGAGGCGGCGGTTAAGCTCGACCAATCCGTTGGACGGAAAATCAAAATCGCAGACTAGGTAATAGCCTTCTTCTTGATGTTGGATAGGGTAGGCGAAGCGGCGGCGGCCAAGGGATTTTTCTTCGACCAGGCGACCACCCAGCTCTTCGATTAACGGCTTGACGCCGGGATCGGTTTCCTCACCGACAATAAAAGTAATCTCGTAGAGAGTCATATGCCTCCAAAAGTCGATGCGACAGAACATCGACAGCTAGTCAGATCGAATGCGATCGCTAACTCTGATTAATGGATATTTGTCTGGTTGAGTATAGCCTTTTTAATCTGTCTTTGCAATACTTTAAATAAGAAGATTGAGAGGGGGTAGTGATGGCGGAAGAGCAGAATAATATGTGGTCAGAACCGGAGCCCATGCGCGGAGAGATAGATGGCGTGGTCAATCCTGAATATTACACACTGCAAAGCGATCAACAGCATGTAATTAATAACAGAAATCGTCACAAAGAAGGGGATGACGAACGCATACCAAGCGAAAGAGTCAGAGATTCTCTATTGAGAGATCCGGAAACTCCTTATTTTAAAGACATCAATGATAAAACGCTAAGAACAATGGGTGGCAGCCCTGATAAAGTCCCTAACTTTGAGCCTGAAGAGCGTTATCAAGAAACTCCTCAATCGCCAGCCGTTCGAGCCGCTAAGCAGTTAGAGAGCTTTCTCCGTACTCTACTGATATCTGCTGAGACCGAGGGGAGAGAAAACTCAAAAAATACCATCAACTGTCTCGTTGAGCAGGTGGCGATCTACTCTGAAATCGCTATTTCCCTGACCGAAGAGAAGCAACGCGAACAGGGTGAGGTCTTAGGTCGAAGAGAGTTCCATGGACTACACCATCTCGTCGAAACTTGGGGCAATCTCCTGGCGTTACGCGACCGACTTCAAGAGGTCGGTATCCAGATTGAGACCGCTGATATCGCTCATGCTTTATTAGCTTTGGCCTACCATGATGTCGATCAAACAGTAGTCAGAATCGACAATATCCCAATGGATGAAGAAGCGCTGCAAGTGTTTACGGAAAAATTGAGGGCTACTCAATCGCTAGCTGAGCTCAATGCCCTCAGAGCCGAGATGAATCTACCTGGGGCTGGTTCAATGATGAGAGGCCGTCAAGTCGGTGCGGTCGAGACTAGATCGGCCGAGGCGCTGATCGAGGCGCTCGATGAGAGCTTCTGGACTACAACAGCCGATGAGGGTGAAAGAGAGTTAATTCGACAAACTCTGACCAGCGCGATCATGGCAACGAAACCAGCTTTCAGTGTAGGTTACATTGTCTATCAGCCGAATCTTGCCCAACCGGCCATTTCGCAAGATAAAAAGCCCGAGCATATGCCGATTGAGCTCTTTGAGACGCATCAAAGATTTGCGGAACGAGTCAGGGCCTTGGTCGCCTTCGCCGATCTAGCCACCAGCGCCATGCAACCAGAACTAGCTATGCAGCAATGCGTAGCGCTGCGCATAGAAGACAGTCTCTATTTTAATCAGTTGGTGCGACTGTCGTTAGGCGAGGATCAACATGCCGAACTCTCCGCGGAGCGCATCTTGAGCAACTGGGAACACACTCCAGAGCTGGCCGAGGCGGTGCGCCAAGAACTTATCACTTGGCTACAACAACAAGATGGTTTTTTAGAGGGACAACGTCGTCAAATAACCGCAGAGGCGATGACTGTGCCAAATCTCGATGTCGAAGGAGAAACCAAAACTACAGCCGCTCCTATCTATAGCCTAGATCGATTACTGGCCAATCTACCGACGAGCAGCGAATCTGTGACTGTCGAGCTCAAAGCTGAGCTAGTGACTAGATTACAAAGCCTACAACAAAGCTATCGCGATTTAAGTCAATCGCTCACAGGCGAGAGTGGTTGGCAAGAAGAGTTGGCTAAACGCTTAATCGCAGCACTCAAACCAACCCAACCAGTTCTGGCTAAACCCCAACCCGAAAATTAATCACATCGCCATCCTGAACTAGATACTCTTTGCCTTCGCTACGCCAGCGACCGGCAGCTTTAGCGCCGGCCTCGCCTTGGTGAGCGACATAGTCAGCGTAGCTAATAACTTCGGCCCGAATAAAGGCCTTGGCAAAGTCGGTGTGGATGACGCCGGCAGCCTGCGGGGCAGGGCAAGCTTGAGGAATTGTCCAGGCTCGGACCTCTTTAGGGCCGGCAGTGAAGAAGGTTTGCAGTTTAAGTAGTTCAAAACCGTGGCGAATCAAGCGATTCAATCCCGGTTCCTCTAAGTTTAAAGAGGCCAAGTAGGCCGAAGCTTCGTTCGGCTCAAGCCCAACTAATTCCGACTCGATTTGCACCGCCAAAGGCAGTAGCTCTAAGCCTTGCTCGGTGAGCCAATCAGAAAGCTGCCAGTTTGCGGCCACTTGCTCGGCCGTCAGACCGGCCTCGGCCTCGTCAACATTGGCAACGAGTAGCATCGGTTTAAGGGTGAGCAGAGGAATCTCGGCACTCAAGAGCTCAATCTGTTCAGGCTTGAGGCCGACCTTGGCCACTCTGCCGTTATCAAGATTGGTCATCGCCTGTTCGAGTAAGCCAGTGAGGATCTGACGCTCATTAGCCGTCATCAGCGCCGAAGATAGTTGAGGTTTATCTTTGCGCCAGGCCTCTAACTTTTTGGTTAGACTGGCCAAGTCGGCCAAGATTAACTCGGTAAGTACGACCTCGGCATCCTCTCGCGGATCGATGCGACCCGCTACATGAATAACTTGACTGGCCTGAAATCCGCGTACAACCATGACTAAAGCATCGGCCTCGCGAATATGGGCTAAGAACTGATTACCCAGACCCTGACCCAAGCTCGCACCCTTGATAATACCGGCGATATCGACAAACTTGACCAAGGCCGGCACGATCTGAGCTGGCTTAACGATGGCAGCTAGGTTGTCGAGTCGAGAATCGGGTAACTCAACCTGACCAACGTTCGGTTCGATGGTAGTAAAAGGATGATTAGCGGCCTCGGCCAGCTGACGGCGAACCAAGGCGTTGAATAGGGTAGATTTGCCGACATTGGGTAGGCCGACGATACCGATCTTTAAGGACATCTTGGATATTTTCAGGAGCGACATGCACTGGAATGCGTCCTTTTACCAGCGCGCGTCGCCTTTCTCCGACAAATACATGAGTGATTAGCTTGCGGACATACACCTGTCTGTCGGCGACAGGGGAAGCCTTAAGAACAGAGGTAATTGTATCACAAATCTGGTTAAAGTCACCTAGTTGAAGCTCATCTTTAACGGCAGTCTGGCCATGCGCTGCGTATTGCTGCTCAAGCGTCTCTTTCTTGGCTTTGATTTCGGCTGCGTTCTCTTTGAACTTCTCAAAGCTCATCAGCTCTGCACCATAAGCTTTGACGTATCGCTCCTCTTCCTCGTTAAGCCGATCGAGCGCTGCCTGGAGTCTTTGTTGCTCCTCCATTGATTTAGTTAAGACCTTACTCTGTTTCTTTTTCCATTTCTCTAATTGAGCTTTAATGACCTCAGGCTCACTCAGGAGCTTCACCAACCGATTCCAGACCATTACGTCTAAGATCTCAGCATTGACGCCTTCGTAGGGGCATTTATTGGGTAGTGGGTACTTATAGATTCGTTGAGCACAACGATAATAGTAATGACCGGCCGTTGAATCACCGACTCGCTTAATACCGCACAAACACTCGACCTTCCCTGATAGAAGATAATCGTACTTCTTATTTCGGACATTATAGATAACGTTAGCTTTGAGCGCTTCCTGAGCCTTATCGTAGAGTGATTTTTCGATAATAGCGGGGATCTCAATCGCAAACCACTCCTCATGAGGCTTTTCTTTGCGACTGCTCTTCTTAATCTTCTTGTAGCCCCCAACTGTCTTGGGATTCTTTGGGACCACCGCAACGCTTTTATTGTAATAGCTGATTCCGTAGTAATCGGTTCGCTTTAAGACTCGCTCAACAGCACTCTTAACCCAGCGCGGCTTACCTTTAGGAGAGGGAATACCTTTAAGATAGAGTTCTTTAATGACTCTACGGATTGAATAACCGTCATCAGCCACCCAATGGTAAATGATTCGGACAATTGCCGCTTCTGGTTCATAGATGACAAAGTAGCCATTAGTATCGCCAACTCGAGGGACATAACGATAACCGTAAGCTGGATTGTGACCAACCAGTTTGCCATTCTTCGCTTTATTGATCTTGCCCCGGCGCATTCGTTCGGCGATTTTATGTTTTTCATACTCAGCAAAGACAACCTTGATCTGTTGCATGATCCGACCTTCCATGGTTTCGGCAAGGGGATCGCTGATAATAATGACCTCTTTTTGTTTTTCTTGGAGTTCATCAATAATAAGTTCCTGAAGCGAGAGCTTACGAGCAATTCGGTCCCGGTCAACACAAACTACGGCGTCCCAGAGGTCCTTACTGGCATCATCACGCATTCGATCAAGTTCTGGTCGAGCTAAGAGTTCACCGCTCCAACCATCATCGCAGTACCACTCGGTAATAGTTGCCCCGTTAGCGGCAGCCCAATCATTGACGATATTCTTTTGAACCTCAATCGTTTGCTCATCTTTTTGGCGATCGGTTGAGACACGACAGAGGCCGCCGACTCGTTTCATTTGCATTCCTTCATTCGTTAAGAGCTTTTCTGACTTTCGATAAATCTCTTGAGATCAGCCGGATCGATGCGATAGCCACGACCAAGCTTAACCGCTCGTAATTTACCGGCTTTAATATAATTGAGAATAGTTTGCCAATGGACTTGGAGGAGTGAGGCAACTTGTTCGACTGTCAAAAGCTTTTCCATATTTGTTTATAAGTTATTATAAATAAAGCTAAATGTCAATAGGTGTGAGGGTTATGTCTTTATTGG
>CAYGIW010000035.1:0-5522 GCA_964350035.1 uncultured Candidatus Saccharibacteria bacterium | reverse complement strand
TATGGGCTTGACAATGATAAGACGGATACAGATATTTTTAATGAAGCATTGAGAGAATACCTAGATAAAAGAAAAAACACTCAAAGATAAGGTATATTGGTTACACCGAAAACTATTCAAACTGGTTTATTCATCGCGATTGTGGTGTTGCTTTCGGCTAAGGGTGGCCTAGGCCACGGACGCTCGCGAGGCGGCATCGGCAACCTCGAGGTCTTAGTTTATTCATTTTTGAATACCGCACTGATCGTGGCCTCGATCTTTAGCTTCTTACCCGAGGCAACGCTCGAAGCCTACCGACACTCTAGTAAGTTAGTGGCTGTACTGATGCAGTATCAACAGGCTTGGCAGCTCTTACCGGTTGTCGCTTTGATCTTTTTTGGCTTTCAACGACACCCACGACGCTTAGCCTATGAGGATGAATATTAGTTCAGCCTTGTTCGCCCGTGCTAAAATCGGGATATGTTCAAACTCGTTTCTTCGTATCAACCTGCCGGCTCACAGCCAGAGGCGATTGACTCGTTAATCAAAGGTTTAGCCGACAACCAGCTCAAGCAAACCTTATTGGGAGTAACCGGCTCAGGTAAAACTTTTACTATTGCTAATGTGATCGCTAAGACTCAGCGACCGACTTTGGTGATCTCGCATAACAAAACACTGGCGGCACAACTGACTAATGAGTTTCGACAATTTTTCCCTGAAAATGCCGTCGAGTATTTTGTCTCTTATTATGATTACTATCAGCCAGAGGCCTATGTCCCCGGTCGTGACCTCTATATAGAAAAAGAGGCCCAGATCAACGAGGAGATCGATCGACTCCGACATAGCGCTACTCAGGCCATTCTCAGCCGGCGTGATGTGATTATTGTGGCCTCGGTCAGCTGTATCTACGGTATTGGCTCGAAAGAGAGCTACCAACAGGCAACTATCGAGCTAGCGGTAGGGCAAGAATTGGCACGAGCCGATCTCATTCGACAGCTAGTCGAGTTACAGTATCAACGCAACGAAACCGAGCTCCGTCGCGGTACTTTTCGGTCGAAGGGCAATACTGTCGAGCTGATGCCGACTAACCGTGAGATTGTGATTCGACTTGAGCTCGATAGAGACGGTTTAACTTTGATCGAGTTTGTCGACCCGATAAATCGCGCCAGTTTGAGCCGACAAGAGCAGCTAGTGATTTTTTCGGCGAAGCACTTTGTCGCCAATCAGCAGTTTCTACCTCAAGCTTTAAGTAATATTGAACTAGAGCTTGCAGAGCGATTGAAACAGCTCGAAGCCCAGGGCAAACCGCTCGAGGCTGAACGGCTGAAACGCCGAACGCGCTATGATCTGGCGATGATTCGTGAGCTTGGCTACTGTACTGGTATCGAAAATTACTCGCGTCAGTTAGAGGGTCGCGTGGCTGGCTCATCGCCCACTACGCTACTTGATTATTTTCCTGAAGATTTCTTAGTGGTGATTGATGAATCTCATGTGACTCTGCCTCAGCTGAACGGCATGTATGCCGGCGATCGGGCTCGCAAAGATAACTTAATCGATTATGGTTTTCGTCTGCCCAGTGCGGCCGACAATCGACCGCTTAAATATACCGAGTTCGAGGCTAAGCTCAATCAGGTGATCTATGTTTCGGCAACGCCAGGGGAGTATGAATTAGAGAGTTCGAATCAGGTTGTCGAACAGTTGATCCGACCAACCGGCCTTTTGGACCCAGAGTTAGTGGTCCGTCCGGCCAAGGATCAGGTTCAGGACTTCGTTCAAGAGGTTACCGCTGAGGTTAAGTTAGGTCGCCGAGTCTTGGCAACTACTTTGCCCCGCAAGATGGCCGAAGATCTCGCTGGCTATCTTAATCAGACCGGTCTCAAAGCCCGTTTTTTACATTACGAGGTTGAAACGCTCGATCGCATCGAAACGCTTCGAGATTTACGACAAGGTAAATACGATTGTCTGATTGGAGTCAATCTGCTTCGTGAAGGGCTCGATCTACCCGAGGTCTCGTTGGTAGCGATTCTCGATGCCGATAAAGAGGGCTTTCTCCGTTCTACTACCAGCCTCATTCAGATTATCGGTCGCGCCGCCCGCAACCTATCGGGTCGAGTCCTACTCTATGCCGATACCATCACGCCATCGCTGGCTCGGGCTATCGACGAAACCAACCGTCGCCGCGAGATTCAGGCCAACTATAATAAAGAGCATAATATTAGTCCCGAATCGATCCTCAAGAATATTAGCTCGATCGCTGATGGTCGCGAGAAGCCAAATCTTGAGCGTCAGGTACGTGATTGGACGCCAGAACTGTTAATTCATCAGGATATTGAGCAAGTGATTAAGTCGAAACAGGCCGAGATGAAGCTAGCCGCTCGCGAACTACAGTTCGAACTAGCGGCATTACTACGCGACGAGATTCAAGAGCTTAGAGCGATGTCGCGCGAAAGTCGACGGGTATGAGCTTGCCCCTTGATTTTGCGTTATTGGCCGGTTGGCAGCTCTGGCTACTCTGGTTGTTTTGGATTGTCTGCTTATTGGGGGCCAGTCATCTCACTCATCGCTGGCTATTTAATAGCCAATTCGGTACCCTCTATCGATTTATCATCGCCCCAGGGGTGATTTGGCACGAGTTGGCACACGCCATTATGGTGATCGTGACCGGTAATCAGTTGTTAGAGGTCAACTTTTGGTCAGCAGAGGGCGGATATGTTCGGCATCGCAATCGTTATCAGGGGCTGATGGCCGCTTTAACTAATTTTTTAATCGCCCTCGCGCCCTTGCCGCTGACTTTTATCGCCTGGTGGTTCATCTATCAACGGCTAGATATCTTAGCTGTCTGGCAGCTCATTTTGATTGCCTATTTCTTAGTTATCAGCTTGGCCACTCTCGCCCCGAGCTCTACCGACTGGCGGGTAGGCTTAGAGTTTAGTAGTTTAATTTTAATTATTGGCAGTTTGCTTAGTTTAAGTCCGTGGGGTCAAGAGATCTTTGTTCGTTCTGTCCCGAGTTTAGAGCTAGCCTGGTTTTGGACTGTCAGAACAGTCTTACCGGTGATGTTGGTAATGGGTGGTATCAGCCGCCTTCTTCCTAGACGCTAAGGTGAGAATCAGATAAGATGGGCCCAATGACGAATCTTTATCGTATTGCAATTGATGCTTCGCGACTGAATAATACTCGACCAACCGGGGTAGAGAATTATGCTAAGCAGATTATCGAGGCGACGATCCAGCATCAGGCCGCTGAATATTATCTCTGTTCACCAGTAGAGTTGCCGGCGGCTTGGTTGGCTAAGCTGCGCCAGGCTTATCCGGATCGCCGGATTTTTAGTCTGGTATCAGGTCCCAATCGAGCCTTTGCCTATTGGGGCTTACCTCGCCTGCTTCAGCAGATTAAACCTGATTTACTCTTTGTGCCAGCCTCGGCGATACCGCCCTGGCGGCTAGGTTCGGCAAACTATAAAATCGTCACGACGGTTCACGATTTAGCCTGGCGACACTACCCTGATCAATACTCTTGGCTAGAGCGTTGGTATCAGGCTTGGGTTTTAGCCGTCATTCGTAATCGTGCCGCAGTAATTCTTGTGCCTTCGCAGTCATCGGCCGATGATTTGCGCAAATTCTATCGAGTAACTCAGTCGATCGTGGTCACGCCTTTGGCCTTATCGAATGTTGATAAGGATGCTGATAGGGTTGAGCCGACTCAAGTCCTGGGTCCTAATGAACAGCCTCTAGTAGAACGGCTCAAAGCTGTGCCATTTGTCCTCAGTCTAGGGAGGATCGAGGCCCGGAAGAATTTAGTTAATCAGTTGGAGGGTTTTTTCGACTACCTCGAGACCCAGCCCAATAGTCAGTTGCATTATGTGTTGGCGGGAAAGCTTGGTTATCAGTCTCAATTAGTTCTCGATACTATTAAGCACTCCAAGTGGGCAGACCGGGTGATACGCTGCCAGTATGTGTCTGATCCTTTTAAGGATTGGTTGCTGAGTCAGGCCAAAGCCCTCTTATATATCAGTCAATACGAAGGCTTTGGCCTGGTCGCGCTCGAGGCGATGAGAGCGAAGTTGCCAATCATCACCGCCGACCGCAGTTCGTTACCCGAGGTAGCAGGCGAGGCCGCTATCTATGTGACACCAGAGGATCGAGCCGCTATCGCTGAGGCGATTCATCAGATCGTTGATTTTCCGCTTGTCGCTAAGGGTTTGATCTTGACTGGTCAAGCTCAGTTCAAAAAGTTTGATTATCGAGAGACGGCTCGATTAAGTTGGCAGGCTTGGCAAACCGTTCTGCCAGCGGGTTTATCTAGCGGACGCAAGGCAATCGTTCATGATTTTTTGACCGTCGCCGGTGGCGCCGAACGGGTTTTAGTCGCTTTGGCAGAGCTCTATCCCAAGGCCGATATCTACTGTCTGCAGGTTGATTATCGTTTAGCTCGACGGCTGTTGCCTAACCGCTCCGTTTACTGCCTCCTGCCTAACTATTTATCATGGCTCCCTAAGGCTCTAATCTCACTTTTGGCTTTTGCAGTTTTTAATCAGCGCCGTTTTGACGGCTACGAATTAGTGATTAGCAGTTCGGCCAGCTTCGCTAAAGCAGTGCGTACCACCGGTAAACATCTCTGTTATTGTCATACGCCGATGCGCTTTGCCCACGATTATTACTTTTCTTATCTCGAGGATCGCTTTAGTCAGCGACCGATCCTGAGTGTGGTCTGGCGTTGGTTAGTTCATTTCTGGCGGTTAAGCGACCTTGAGACAGTCAATCGGGTCGATCTCTTTGTGGCCAACTCAGTTGCGGTAGCCAAGCGAATCGAGAAGTACTATCGCCGCAAGGCAATCGTCATCTATCCGCCAGTCAGACTCAAGCTCAATGACAATAAATCTGGACTATCGGTCAAGCCAGATCCTAGAGACATTGCGAATCCGACCTGGTTGATTATTAGTCGCCTGACCGCCTATAAACGGATCGATCTCGCTATTCAGGCGGTGGCTCGATTGGTTCATCACTTAATCGTGGTTGGTGAGGGTGAAGATCGTCAACGACTGGAGCAGCTTGCAATGCGAACCGGGGCTAAAGTTGAGTTTGCTGGCTATGTAGCTGACGAGCAGTTAGTGAATTACTATCAACGATCGATTGGTTTTATTTTTGCTGGCGAGGATGATTTTGGGATTGCCCCGGTCGAGGCGATGGCGGCTGGGCTTGGTGTAGTCGCCTATGCCAGAGGCGGCGCCCTCGAGACGGTCCTGGCTGATAAAACCGGCCAGTTTTTCAACATGTTGACGATTGAGTCTTTGACTGAGGCGATGCAGTTCTATCTGGCTAATATCCCTCAACCGGTAGATTGCCAAAGTCAGGCAGAGAGATTTAGCTTAACGGCCTTTCAACAGGCGATTCAACATGCCGCTGCTGAACTAACTCAAGATTCACCAGAAAAGCAAGCCAGTCTCCTCTCGGATTATGGGCTAGAAAGGCAGTCATGAACTCTGGGCTACCCTTCGATGTTCAACTGAGTCGATTAAGCTTCGATCAGGTCAACGATTGGAT
>CAYGIW010000034.1:0-5622 GCA_964350035.1 uncultured Candidatus Saccharibacteria bacterium | reverse complement strand
GTTTTACCGGGTAATAGTTTGAGCTCTTGTTTAGCTTGATCGTAGAACTTTGTCGGTTGATCCGAGGCGGTCTTTTCCCAGGTAATCGGCTCGATCAGACCGCGAGCCAAAAAATAGCCTTGGCCCTTGCCGACGGTGGCTAGCGCTAAACCTTTTTCGTTAATTCGGCTCTTAACCGCCTGCGAGGCAACCTCTTGAATAATGATATTGCTAACCTCGATACTCTGACTACCCAGCGCGTCAAGTTGAGGTTGATCGGCCTGAAACCTTCGATAGCGCATTTTGTCAGCCAGATAGCGATAGCTCGGATTAAACTGCTGGCTACTGATGGCGATCTTGACGAAATTAGCTGTTCGGCGGCCATTGGTCGAGGTTACTTCACTTGGTAGCGTCTGGGCTCGCTTAAAACGAGGCGAGAGTGCGGCAGCCTGTCCCCAGTTTTTCTCGGCCTGTCGGTAAAGCGCTAGCGGATCGGCATACATGGTGTGCTCGGTGGCAATCCCCTTTTTGGGCTGTCGATAAAAGATCCTGCCGTAGCTAGCTACCCCATAACGAAACTGATCTAAGTCTTTAATGCCGAGCTTAGGAATTAGATCCAAGGCGGTGACATTCCCCCCGACATGAGCGTAATAACAGTCATACTCCAGGCACCAATCTAAATAGTATGGTCGAGCGCTGCGAACCGGCCCGACTCGCTCGGGCAGATTGGGTCCAAAGATGGCTAAGAAACGGGTAATGCCACCTTCGGCCAAGGCCTCGTAGACTATCGCCGCTTGGCTTAAGCCAGATTGCGGTCGGCTCTCTGGGTGATTTTCGATCATCACTCCGAGCGGGTGGCGGCCAGCCGCTTCTGCCTCGTAACTCAATCCATCAAGTGGCGAGATCATTAATGTCGGTTGGATTAACTGAACAAGTTTAGACGGCTGGCCGCCCGGTTTAGCTTGGGTCGCCACAAAGCTAAAGAGCAAAACCAAGATCGCCGCGACTAACGCCAGCCGATAGGTCAGAGGCCAACCTAGCCAGACGGCTCGATACCAATCCTGAAGTATCTTAAACCAGGCCTTAGGCATTACTTTTTGGCTCCGATCACGATCAAGATGTCGTAGTTGCCAATGCCAGCATCGGTGGCGATCAGGACGCCGCCGATAATCTTTTTGATCGAGGTAGCGACGGTCTGCCAACCGGATTTGTAGTAAATAGTAGTCTGTTTAGCGCTGAAATTCTTGTAGTTACCGACACTCGCGACCGTAATCCCCTCTTTAGCTAAGGCTTGACGCATTTTTTCGGCGGCCCCACTGGTACCAGTACCGTTTTGGATTTGGATCGAGGCCTGACCGCTTTTGGCCGGAGTCGTCTCGGCCGGGGCTGTCGAAGTAGTCGGTGTGGCTGTAGCGTCTAGGCCCAGTAGCTTGCGCTCCTCTTCGGGAGTCGTCCCTGTTTTCTCGACAGTTAGACCGGTTGAGGCCGCTCCATCGCTAGAGGTAGGCGTAGGGCTACCTTCGGCGGTAGCGCTGGAATCAGGTACAGCCGGCGCTAAAAGTTTGTAGCCAATAATTACACAGGCTGCGAAAAAAAGCAGAAAAAAGAAGACTAGCTCAACCTTGGGCTTTGCCTTGGCTTGGGGCTCGTCATTAGAGTCGGCAGTGATGACGGTATCATCAAGCTTATCGCGAACTTTGGTGATTAGATCGAAGGCTTTGGCCATAATTATATTATAGCAAAGTCTCGGACTGACTAGGCTTCAGATTTGGCTTGAGATTCGGCTTCGAGACTGACTCCGTCAACGGCCGCAGAATCAAAGAGCGTTTTTTCGCATCATACTCAATCTCAACCGTATCGCTCCGCTCTAACCCTAGCTCCGTCAGGAGTTTTTTGGGTAAGGTGACGCAAAGCGAATAGTTAGAGAACTTAATTAACTTTCTCTTAATGCTCAAGATAGTCGCCCCTCCTGAACTAAGTATAGACTTTAACCCAGCCAGTTGACTAGGAGTAAAGTCAGAAAAGTCCCGACAGTCGCCACGGCTGAACCTAAAACAACCTGTTTAGCTGTATGGCGCTGGCGAGCGACTCTGGCCCAGCCAACGATCGGTGTAATCAGTAAACACCAGAGCCAAAGCGGGCTGACCAAGTAGCCGAGGGTGAGGGCCGTCAAGGCGGGAGTAGCGGTATGAATGCTGACCTTGGTATAGAGATTGAGTGCACCGAGGGCGATCTCATTAACTAAGAGAACGGCCGTCACCGCGATAATCGCCATCGGCGCTTGAATGAACGATAGAACGACTAAGGCCGAGATCGAACCGATGACCATCAGAAAATAAGGAACTAGGCGGGCCTGTCGATCGACGACCTCGAGAATATCCAGGATGCGACCCTGATAATGCACAAAGAGATAGATGGCCGCTGGCGCAAAGGTCATCAGGGCTAAAAAGCTCAAATAGAAGAGCTGTAGATCGGGCTGAGGCACATGCTTAATGACGATCGTGGCTAGACCTAAGCAGCCCAAGACGATTGGGTGTGCTAAGATGCCGATCAGATCGGCAAGACGCAGGCGTGGTGAGGATTTAGCTAAACTTGCGGATAACGCCACGAACTTTTCCTTGGACTACTACGCGTTTAGTGCGAATAGGTGCGTAGTTACCGTTAGCCGGCTGTAGACGAATATGGTCTTTTTCACGGAAGAAACGTTTAAGGGTGACCGATGAGTTGTCGACTAGAGCCACGACGATGTCACCATTTTTGGGATTCTCCGTCTGCTCAATAATAACATAATCGCCATCGAGAATACCGTCATCGATCATCGAGTCGCCACGAACCTTGAGAGCAAAGACATTACGCGCCATCATATCCTTGGGGATATCGATAGTTTCAGCCGTCCGCATCGCCTCGATCGGTTTGCCGGCAGCGATCGCACCGAGTAACGGCACGGGAAAGCTAGTTGGCTCAAAGGCCGGCGTCAGCTGAATTGAGCGAGCCATATTATTCTCGCTATCTAGATGTCCTTTGTGTTTGAGCGCCTCGATATGTTCGGCGACTGTCGAGACTGAAGAAAAGCTGAAGTTGGCGGCTATCTCGCGATAGCTCGGGGCATATTCGTGTGTCTCGATATATTCTCGAATATAATCAAGAATCTCTTTCTGTCGTTTAGTTAAGGGTAGATTTCCCATGCTGTCTCCTTTTCACTATCATACCGAACAGCTACCGCACGAACAAGAGCCAAACGCAGCCAATTATGGGGATAACTTTGAGAAAGATTAATTCTATTTAGATTTGTCTGGACTGACCGTTGCAACCGTATCCGAATCCGAGGACGGATTTGCAGCCGTATCTGTAACTGACGCAAGCGGTTCTGTTGCACTCGCAGTCGAAGCCGAAGCTAGCGGATCGAGAAGATCGCCAGAGTTTTCGGGATTTGCCACTAGGTCTTCAGGGTCGATCGGAGCAATCGGCGCCAGACTCGGATCGTAGTTTAAGAGACGGTCAACTAACTCTTGGTTCAGCTTTGCCAAAGAGACGGTGTGCTGAAGGCTAGTGGTCATATCGCGTAAGATAACCGTTTGGTCAAATAGCTCACGACTCCCGATGATGATCGCCTGCATACTGCGTTCACGAGCCGCGGCTTTGAGCTGGGCTTTGAGACTATCTTTGCTAAAGGCAAAGTTTAAGCGATACGGCGTTCCGGCCAATTGATTAATCACCTGAAGTGCCCCGATTCGCGCCTTGTCGCCAAGGGCGATGACGCTAATGGCGGGCCGAGTATCGACCGGTGGTTTAATCCCCCGCTCGATAAGCTTATCGATAATCCGCTCGATACCGATACCGGTACCGACGGCCGGGGTGTCTTTGCCGCCGAGTAGCTTGATCAGTCCGTCGTAGCGACCACCGCCACTAATGCTGGCTTGATTAGCCGCATCGTAAGCATCGATGACCTCAAAAACCGTGCGTCGATAATAGTCGAGTCCGCGGACTAGATGTGGATTGAGTTGATAGCTGATCTTTAGTGCATCGAGATACTCTAACAGAGTCGTCAGATGATTTTTGCAGTCTAAACAGAGCTCGTCGATAATAACCGGCGCTTGGCTAGCGATCTCACGACAACCTTCGACCTTGCAGTCGAGCACTCGCAAGGGGTTGGTGGCGAGACGACGCTGGCAGTCGCTACAGAGATGCTGTCGTTGACTCTCGAGATAAAGTTTGAGCTTTTTGCGATAGCGCGGACGACAGGTTTCATCGCCCAGGCTATTGACCTGAAAGACAATCGAATCGGTCAACTGAATTCGCGAGAGAAACTGCCAATAGGCCAACATAATAGTGGCATCGGCATGAGGACCAAGCTCGCCAAACAGTTCGAGGCCGAGCTGATGATGCTCGCGATAGCGACCCTTTTGCGGTCGATCGTAGCGAAACATCGACGAGATATAATAGAGCTTAACTGGTTGTGGCCAAGTTTGCATCCCGTGCTCTAAATAAGCCCGAGCGACTGCCGAGGTGCCCTCTGGCCGCAGTACTAACGGTTCTCGATTTGCGTCGCGGCTAGCTTCGGAGCCGGCGCCATCGGCGCTCGCTAAGCGTTGAACTTGATAGAGCTCTTTTTCAACGATATCCGATTCGTTGCCGACGCTGCGAACAAAAACCGATCGATACTCAAAGGTTGGGGTGTCGATTTTTTGAAAACCCAACGACTCAACCACCGAGCGGAAGCTGTTAATAACAAGGTCAACATAGGGTTGCTCTTGAGGTAAGATATCTTTGGTGCCACGAGGGGTTTGTAGTCCGTCCATGAAACTCCAATCAAACCTGATACTAACACTTGCGCCCTGACTTGGCAAATCTGTTAGGCTGGCGGTCTGGCCGCGCCTTTTTTTAAGGCCTGACGGATCTCTGCCCGAGCTAGCCCGGTTTGACACTGACGCAACCAGTCGGCCTTGGGCCGAGACTTACGGTTGATGATTAGCTCGACTGTATCCGATGAGGCTAACGGGTCGCTCAGGCGAATCAGTCGGCCGTTGACCTTGGCGGCGGTGAGCTGATTGCCGATATCGGTGTGAATGGCATAGGCAAAATCGATTGGCGTGGCCCCGGCCGGGAGATCGATAACCTCACCCTTGGGCGTATAGACAAAGATACGATCGCCAAAAAAATCGATTTTCATCAGCTCTTCGAATTCATCGAGACTTTTGACCTGACGCTGTTTTCTCGCCAATTCGTTAACCCATTTATAGGAGCGACTAATCGCCTCGACCTGACGGGCTAAGTAACTCGCCGCCCCTTTCTGTTCATGGTAAAACCAGTGAGCCGCCACGCCATATTCGGCCTCTTGATGCATCCTTTCGGTGCGAATCTGAATCTCAATCGCTCGGTTGTCAGTTGCTTTAACCGTTGTATGTAGCGAACGATAGCCGTTAGGCTTGGGTTGAGCGATATAGTCTTTGACTCTTCCAGCGATCGGTTGCCAGCGTTGATGGATGGTGCCTAGGACTCGATAACAGCTCTCGATATCCTTGACCACCACCCGACAGGCCACCAGGTCATAGATCTGACTAATATCGTGTTGATATCGGGGTAGCTTTCGAAAGAGGCTGTAATAGTGCTTGGCCCGTCCGCTGATCTGCGCCTCGATACCGG
>CAYGIW010000033.1:0-5851 GCA_964350035.1 uncultured Candidatus Saccharibacteria bacterium | reverse complement strand
CCGGTAGCTCGTCAGGCTCATAACCTGAAGGTCGTAGGTTCAAATCCTACCCCCGCAACCAAATTCTCGCCCAGCGTAACTTGACAGAGGCCATCAGTGGCCTTTTTTTATTAGCCAATTGCCAGAGGTAATCTCTCGGGTGCTTTGACCTAAGTTCAGCTTGTCAATTACTCCGTTTTCTGGTACAACTAGACCGTTATGGCTGCGTAGCTCAGCGGTAGAGCAAAGGACTCATAAACCTTAGGTCACAGGTTCAAATCCTGTCGCAGCCACCAGTTTTGCTAACAAAGGAGTCATGCCGTGCTCGGTAATTCTCGACAACGCCTATTTGGTTCAATAATTTTAACTCTAATTGCTCTGGTAATCTTTTATACCTTGGCCGGTCAGGCACAGAGCAAGCCTAAACAGGTCGAATTAAGCGTCCTAACGCAAGCCATCAAGGCTAATGAGGTCGAAAAGCTGATCGTTGATGGCAACACCCTCGAGGCCGTCAAGAAAAATGGTGAGAAACTCAAGACTTATAAAGAAAACGCTGCCAATCTGACCGATTACGGCATTAGTCCAGATGCGCTACCGATTGAAATCAAGAATCCCAACCGTTTTGATGGTTGGTCAGCTGTTCTCTCGACGGTGGTACCGCTCGTCTTTTTTGGCGGTTTCTTGTGGTTTATGATCCGTGGTGCTCAAGGAGCCAACAACCGGGCCATGAGCTTTGGTAAGTCAGGCGCTAAACAGTACATCCCAGGTAAAAACCGGACTACCTTTGCCGATGTAGCCGGACTTTACGAGGCCAAACAAGAGTTAGCTGAAATCGTCGAGTTCTTAAAGAATGGTGAGAAGTTTAAACTGCTCGGAGCCGAGATTCCTCGCGGCGTCCTGTTAATTGGGCCGGCTGGAGTCGGTAAGACTCTCTTAGCCAGAGCGGTGGCTGGCGAGGCCGAAGTCCCGTTCTTTTCAATCTCAGCCTCTGAATTTGTCGAGATGTTTGTCGGCGTCGGTGCCTCACGAGTCCGTGAACTCTTTGCCACTGTCAAAAAACAGGCACCGGCAGTATTGTTCATCGATGAGCTCGATGCGGTTGGCCGTCAACGCGGCTCAGGTATGGGTGGCTCGCACGACGAACGCGAACAGACCCTCAATCAAATTCTAGTCGAGATGGATGGCTTCGAGACTAATCAAGGTGTCATCGTGCTCGCCGCTACCAACCGACCCGATGTGCTTGACCCAGCCTTACTGCGACCAGGTCGCTTCGACCGCAAGGTCTATTTAGATAACCCTGACCGCGCTGAACGGCTGGCGATTCTCAAGATCCACGCTCAGAATAAACCGGTCGAGGACTCAGTCGATCTCGACAAGGTTGCCGCCGGCACAATTGGAATGAGTGGTGCCGAACTGCGTAACGTTATGAACGAATCAGCGATCTTAGCCGCTCGCGATAACCGTAAAACCATTAACGGTCACTATCTCAATTTGGCCATCGAAAAGGTAATGATCGGTCCCGAGCGTCGTAATCGCTTAATGTCCGATCAAGAAAAGCGCCTAACCGCCGTCCACGAGGCGGGTCACGCCCTACTCGGCCATATCTTGCCCAATACCGAGCGGATTCATAAAGTGACTATCGTCTCTCGAGGCCGCGCCGGAGGCTATACCTGGTCCTTGCCCGAAGAAGAGCGCCATTACTACTCGCGCCAAGCCTTTACCGATGAGCTAATCTCCTTACTCGGTGGTCGCACCGCCGAACAGGTCGTCTTTGGCGAGATTACTACCGGCGCTGAAAGCGACCTCAACCGTGCCACCCGTATCGCTTTAAATATGGTCAAAGAATACGGCATGAGTGAAAAGGTCGGACCAATTACCCTCAGTGCCGAGGCCGGTGAAGATTATCTTGGCCGACGGATGCGTCAGGGCCGCGAGATCTCGGAAAAATTAGCCGAAACCGTGGATAGTGAAGTTAAATCAATTGTCGAGATCGCTAGCCGCGAGGCCGAGCGACTACTGACACAACACCGAACGGTGCTCGAGGCAATTAGCGCCAAATTACTCGAAGTCGAAACCCTCGACGGTCCCGAATTCGAAGCCTTGGTCAACCCGTTATTGGGTATCGAATCAGTGGCCGAAGTCAAAACCGAGGCAGCTTTGGCCGGTCAAACTCCGACGGTCATCGCCACTTCAGTACCGCCGGTCACTCCGCCAGTCACGCCAGCTGCCGTTTAACTGCTATACTTAACATATAATCAAGGAGGGGATCGGCAGTGTTTCAGTGGTTGAAGCCCAAGACAGACTCGGCAGTGGTTCCCGAGGCGAGTTCCAGAGGTGGTCAACGGCTACCGGTGGATCAGTTTATGTTGGCTTTAATCCTGGCCGCCTCCAAAAAGACCGATCTGCGAACCGCCAGTCAAGATATTCTGACGCAGCTGATTGGCTGGAGCGGTTATACTCAAGCGTTTATCTTAGAGCTCGAGAATCAGCAATCTAAACCGCTGGTCGCCCTGGGCTTTAACGGCAGTTTGTTTGAAGATATCCACGAAAATCTGGTTAGTCGCGGTTTAATCAATCCGTTATTTCAATTGAATCAACCAGCCATCTATTTAGAGTCCGACGCTGGTTTTGGTCGAGCCTTAACTACAACTTTGGCATCGACCGCTATTCTGATTCAACCAATACAGGCCGCTAATCTTAATTTATTAATCGGGCTCTGTCAATTGCCCGATCAGCCAGCCTTTGATACTCAATTGCGCCAGACGCTCGTTAGCCTGAGCGCCTATTTTGCGCAATTTTTTGGTCAGATGATTCGTCTTGATTCTCTCGTAGTTCAGAATGAAAACCTCAAGCAAGCCGACGAGGCGAAAACTCTCTTTCTCTCGATCGCCAGTCATCAGCTCAAGACGCCGCTTTCGGCCTTTAACTTTGCCAGCAATCTCTTGAAAAATCCTAACTACGGCCAGCTTAACCCTAAACAGCTCGAGCTAGTGGGTGAGATCGAACGCAATACTCGCCGATTAAATAACCTGGTTAGTAGTTTGCTTTCAATCTCAAGGCTCGAACAGGGTCGCCTTCAGCCTAAGCCGGCTAAAATTAATCTTTTAGCTCTGCTCAACCAAATTCTCAACGAACAGTATCCCAAGATACAGGCTCAAGCGCTACAGGTCGAGCTCGAGGTACCGCCGATTATTGAGTTAATCGCCGATCCGATGTTGCTCCACGAGGCTTTGACTAATTTAGTTACTAACGCCATTAAATATAATCGACCCAAAGGGCGGATTAGTCTGTTAGCCAGTAATAACGGACATCAGGTGACTATAGAGGTTCGCGATACGGGTGTCGGCATCAGTCAAGCCGAGATGGCTAAGCTCTTTAGTCAGTTCTATCGAACCGAGTCAGCCCAAAAGATTGACCCCGATGGGATTGGACTGGGGCTGTATACGGCTCAGCAGTTTGTCCGCGTTATGGGCGGTGAACTTATGGTCAACAGCTTGCCAAATCAGGGCAGCACCTTTACGATTATCTTACCGGAGGTTGCAACGTGAGTGTCACACCTAATCGAACTATCTTAATCGCCGAGGACGAGCCATTTTTGAATCGCTCACTTTGTGAGGTCTTCACTCTGGCTGGCTTTCAGGCGATCGCCGCGACCGACGGCGAGCAAGCGCTTAATCTAGCCCTCTCGCAAAAGCCTGATGTCATCATTCTTGATATCCTGATGCCTAAACTAGACGGAGTGGCAGTTTTGCAACGGTTGCGCCAGGACATTTGGGGCAAGTCGGCTCTGATCATCATCTTGACTAATCTGACCGCTGATACTAATCTGTTACAAGCGTTAGCCGCTAACCCGCCGAGCTACTTCTTTTATAAGAACGATATGAATCCAGAGCAGGCGGTCAACAAGGTTAGCGAGATTTTGGCCCAATCCGAACAGCTCAAAGCCGGCCTAGTCTAAATTGGCTTAACCGCCGCTACAAAGGAAAAAATGCCCGAAAAGATTAAAATCGATATTACCTACGCCGCCATCTTTAGGGTGATTGCAGTTATTCTTGGTCTCTGGTTTCTTTATTTAGTTCGTGATATTGTCCTTCTCTTTTTCTTAACGATTATTATCGTGATGACCTTGGCACCGGTAGTTAATAGCTGGCAAAAGTATCTGCCACGGTCGTTGGCCGTCGGCTTAATCTTTTTAATGATCGTAGCAGCGATTGGACTCATCCTGGGTGTGGTTATCCCGCCGCTCACCAGTCAGCTGACCGATCTAGCCGTCAGCCTGCCGGAATATGCGGTCTTGGCGCAGTCCAAGTTGCAGAACTATAACTTAGCCAGTTTACAGAGCTTTGAGTTCGCTCAAAAGGCCATTAGTAGCTTGTCGGGGCAGTTTAGCCGTCTCGGCAGCGGTGTAGTCAGTACCACTCTTGGCGTCTTTACCGGTATATTTACTGCTTTGACGGTCTTAGTCCTCTCGGCCTATCTCTTATTCGAAGAGGAAGGGTTGCGCAAGTTTTGGTTCGCCCTTCTGCCAATCGATCGCAAAGAACCAACCATTAAACTTTTCGACAAGGTTGGTTTGCGTTTGGGTGCCTGGTTACGGGGTCAATTACTCCTGATGGTAGTGATTGGCATCACCGGTTACTTTTTAGCCCTGGGCTTGAATCTACCCTATGCCCTAGCGCTTGGTCTATGGACTGGCTTGACCGAGATCTTGCCGTTTGTCGGTCCAATCCTCGGCGGGGTACCGATTGTCTTGCTAGCCTTGCTCGATTCGCCAATCAAGGGCCTGATCGCCTTGATTGCTCTGATTATTATCCAACAGCTAGAGTCTAATCTCATCGTTCCCCGCGTTATGCAAAAGGCCGTCGGCCTCTCGCCAGTCGTGGTCATCTTGGCCTTGATGATCGGTGGCAAACTCTATGGCATTATCGGCACAATCTTAGCCGTTCCGTTGGCGGCCACCCTCTCGGTCTTGGTCAGCGAGTGGCCCAAATGGCGACAGCAACGCCGCCTCAATTCATAAACACTTGCGCGTTTTCTCGGATATTCTCAGATTAAGATACATGTTTGTCCTTGACAAAAAGCGAATTATATAGTTTAATTACTCAGTTAGCATAGTGCTAGCTCGACTGTTGGAAAGGTACTTGAAGCCCGTCGAATCGGCACCTCCCAGCGAATCGATTACCTCAAAAACAGAGGAAGATGATGAGTAGAAAGATGATGGCTGCTCGCTCAACTACCGCTCCACCCGTGGCCGCCGCCAACCTCCTGGAACCGATCGGGCGCGTGCAGCTCCCGGCGGTCGAAGCCTTCTCCGCCAAAGCCTGTTTCGTTACCCGGAACACTCCGGATGGCGTGAGGCTCGGCTGTGTTGGCGACAACTTCACCCGCGTCTTCCTGCTGAACGGCTCCGGCCACCACGAGATCGATGTCCCGGCCAGTGAGCGCCGGATCCATCGGCTACGCAAAAGCTCGAGAGACGAGCCGATCATCAATGAGCTCGGCGGTGAGCAGATGGTCGCGACCTATCTCGCCCACATGTGGGAGATGATGAAACGGCAGGGCCAGGGCCAGGAGGGTGATCTCCTGACTAATGGCTATGCCGACACGTTCTACATCCGGGACTCCGATGGCACTCTCTGGGCGGTTGGCTGCCACTGGTACGTTGAACACTGGGGCTGGGACGTTGAGGCCTATTCGGTCACGGATCCGGACGAGTGGCTCGACGGCTACCAGGTCGTCTCCCGCTGATTCTCGTTCACTCTGGTCTGACATCGTTTGATACTTAGGCCCTGTGGCTCTCTGAACCTCCGATTGGAGTAGTAAGGGAGCCATTTTTCATTTCTTCTAATAGAGAAATTACGATGGGTAACGG
>CAYGIW010000032.1:0-6533 GCA_964350035.1 uncultured Candidatus Saccharibacteria bacterium | reverse complement strand
CTTTATGCCAGGGATCGGCCGCGAGTTAGGCGGCGCCCGAGCTTGGATCTATCTCGGACCGATTAACTTTCAGCCGGCCGAGATAGCTAAGCTGACCTTGACCCTATATTTAGCAGCTTGGTTCGAGTCGCAAGGCGCCAATGTGGCTCGCTGGCGGGCCGGTTTCTTGCCGTTTTTGACCTTGATTGGATTAGTAGCTACTCTGTTAATTTTACAGCCCGATCTGGGCACGCTGACAATTATCGTGGCGATTGCCGCCGCGATGTTCTTTGCCGCTGGCGCCGCCTGGACCCAAATTGTTCTTGGTGCGGTCGGTGCGGTGGCGGTGTTGATGGCGATGATCCGCATCGCCCCTTATCGTTTGGCCCGATTAACCACCTTTTTAGATCCAACGCCAGATTGTCAGGCCGAGGGCTACCAGATTTGCCAGTCGTTACTGGGCATCGGCAGTGGCGGTTGGTTTGGTCTTGGCTTTGGTCAGTCGCGTCAGAAGTTTCTTTATCTGCCTCAGGCGCATACCGACTCGATCTTTGTGATTATGACCGAGGAGCTCGGCTTTTTGCGAGTTAGCTTGATCTTGTTAGCCTTTCTCTTTCTGGCTTGGCGAGGTTTGGCGATCGCTAGACGGGCACCTGATCTCTTTGGTCGACTGATCGCCACCGGTATTACCATCTGGATCGTCTTTGAAACCTTTGTCAACGTCGGAGCCGCGCTTAATCTCTTACCAGTGACTGGCGTCACCCTACCCTTTATCTCGGGCGGTGGCACCTCGCTCGTCGTCACTTTGGCCGCCATCGGCGTTTTACTGAATATCTCGAAGTTTCAAGAGGGTCGGGACTAGATGGCCAAGGCGCGGGCTGCCGCTAAGCCAATTATCTTTTTAGTTGGTGGTGGCAGTGGCGGACATTTAGTCCCATTGTTGGCTCTGGTGCCGGCCCTGAAAGCGGCTGGCTGGCGACCGATTGTTATTACCGGTTATTCGGCTTTGGAAAAGCAGTTAGTCGCCGAGACCAAAGTAGCGACAATCTCGGTTCTGGCCGGTAAGTGGCCACGCTATTTTAGCTGGCGTTTGCCCTTTGAACTGATTAAATTCGGCCTTGGTCTGCTGCAAGCATTGGGCTTAATTCTCAAGTATCAGCCTCGATTAGTTCTGACTAAGGGCGGGTATTTGGCGATGCCGATGGCGATTACTGCCTGGTTATTTGGTAGACCGTTGATTGCGCACGAGAGCGATGCCGAGCTTGGCTTAACCAATCGTCTGATCGCTCGACTAGCCCGCCAGGTTTTGACCGGCTATCCGGTCGCGACCTATTCAAGCCAATGGCGCGCTAAGTTAAACTTTGTTGGTCAGCCGTTACGCCAAAAGCCCGCTCGAGCTTTAGCCGAAGCCCGTCCGCCTCAGTTACTAGTGATCGGTGGCTCTCAAGGAGCGGTGGCTCTGAATAGTCTGATGTTACAGGCCTTACCTAAGGTTACTGCTCAGATGACGGTGACACATCTCTCGGGTCAGTTCGATTTCGCTCGGGTTCAGGCCGCGAGTGCTGAGTTATCGCTGGCGCCAGAGCGCTATCGACTCTTGTCAACTTTAACCGCCGAGAAGTATTATCAGGCTCTAGCCGAGGCGACCATCGTGGTCAGCCGAGCCGGCGCTAATAGCTTGGCCGAGCTTGCCAGTTGGCGTAAGCCAAGTCTGGTGATCCCGCTACCTACGGCGGCGCAAGATCATCAGCGAGCTAACGCCCGCTATTTTTGGCAGCGCGAGGCGATTATCTACCTAGAACAGGCTGACTTACAGGCCGAACCCGACCAGTTAGCTCAAGAGATCTTATCACTTTTGGCCAAGCCCGAGCGTCGTCAAGAGCTCGGTCGGAATATCTATAAACTAGCAACACCCAAGACGATCGATCGCATCGTCGAGTTACTCCAACCGTGGCAGAAAGGACGATAATGGAGCGATGGTTTTTCATCGGTATTAAAGGCGTCGGTATGTCAGCCCTGGCCCTGATGGCCCAAGAGGCAGGCTATCAGGTGAGCGGCGCCGACAGTCAAGAGAGGTTTATCACCGATACTGTTCTCGAAACGGCTCAGATATCGGTTTTAACCTGGGAAAACCAAACTCAAGACGATTGGCTAAGCCTCTGGAGCGATCCCGAAGAGCGACCAAGTTTGGTTGTGATTGGGGCGGCCTTTAAGCTAGATCACCCTATCGTTTTGGCAGCTCTCGAAGAGGGGATACCGGTCAAATATTACTCCGAGGCTTTGGCAGAGTTAGCCAGCTCTAAGCGAGTGATCGCGGTTGCCGGCACGCATGGCAAGACAACTACCACGGCGATGATCGCTCGTTCCTTAGTGGCGCTCGATCAATCGCCTGGCTATATTATCGGCACCAGTCAGATTCCGGGTCTGGGAGCCAACGGTGCCTATGGCCAAGGCGAATGGTTGGTTATCGAGGCCGATGATTACGCTAAGTCGCCAACCAATCGCCAGGCCAAGTTTTTTGACCTTGTGCCAGAGATCTTACTGATTAATAATATCGAGCACGATCACCCGGATATCTACCCAACTTTGGCCGATTGTCAGGCGGCGTTTAGTCGGTTGATTGCTCGATTACGCCCCGGTGCCACCTTGATTACCAACTTCGAACTCTCGACCACTGCCGAAGCGGTATTAGCCGGTCTCGATACCAGAGAGACGGCTGATCTGCAGTTGATCTGTTTAGTGAGCGAGCCACCCTCGGACGAGCTTGTTTCGCGCTGGTCGCCATACAAACCAAGTTTTTGGCAGCTGAAGAGCGATCAGGACCAGCCCTTGAATTTTTCTCTAGTTCCGTTAGGTGGAGCCAAAGAGCCAGTCGAGCTGAGCCTCCGTCTCCCCGGTCAGCATAATCAGGCTAACGCCAGTCTGGCCTATCTCGCCTTGCGACAGCTCGTCACCAAGGAGCAACCAGCACTAATCTCAGAGCTTCCGGCAGTAGTGGCGAAGTTTCGCGGCCTCAAGCGGCGTTTTGAGTACCTTGGACAGCGTCAAGGAACTTGGATAATCGACGACTACGCTCATCATCCGACCGCCTGTCGATTGACTATCGCTGCCGCTCGGCAGGCCTTTCCCAATACTCGCCTGATTGTCGCCTTTCAGGCCCATACCTTTTCGCGAACCGCCGCCTTGCTCGATGAGTTTAGCCAGGCCTTTGATGGGGCCGATCTCTTGGTGGTAACCGATATCTTTGCCTCGGCCCGTGAGTCTCGCGGCGAATTAACGACGGCTGATTTGGTGGCCGCTCTTCAAAAACAGAGTCGCGCCGAAGTTGTTTATTGTGCCATGCCAGAGCTCGAGGCTTATCTGGCCGATCGTTTACAGCCAGAGCAGGTTTTAATCACTATGGGGGCTGGACAGATCTATCAGGTTGCCGAGGCGATCCTCAATGGATAAGCAGTCAGCGATTAATACCGAGCTTAGTCAACTTCTGCCCGGTTTGCTCTTTGATGAGCCGTTAGCCAAATACTCAACTATGCGTGTCGGCGGTCCGGCTCGTTATTTTCTCACTACTAAAACCACTGACGAGTTGATTCGAGCAATGAAGGTCGTTTGGCAGTTCGATCTGCCTTACCATCTGTTGGGTGGTGGGAGTAATACTCTCTTTGCCGATAGCGGCTTTACCGGTTTGGTAATTCGCCACCAAGCTAATCAGATTATCTTTAGCCACGGTCAGGGCGATCAAAAAAAGGATCAGATCGAGGAGTTGAGTTGGTCTGATCCGTACCAAAAGGCCGGTCGTTATGTCGAGTATCAGAGCCAACAGTATTTGCAGTTTGCCGATCTCGATTATGTCGAGCGACCCGGCGAGACGGTTGTTCGGGTCGAATCGGGCACTAATTTGACTGGACTAATCGTCAAAACGCTCGATCAAAACCTCACCGGCTTGCAGTGGTTTGGTGGTATACCCGGTACTTTAGGCGGGGCGGTTTGGAATAATATTCACGGCGGGACGCACCTCTTGGCCGAACGGGTTCACCAGGTCACGGCGCTTAATCAGCGGGGAGAGTTAGTCTATTACAGCCCCGAGCAGGTTGGCTTTGGTTACGACATTAGCCGCTTTCATCAGAGCGGCGAGATTATTTTATCGACTGATTTACTTTTAACTCAATCGACAGAGCTCGAGACCGAACGGGCTGAAAAGACTTTTCGTGAGTGGGTGAGGCGCAAGGCAGCCATGCAACCCAAACAGGGCTCACTCGGCTCGACCTTTAAAAATATCGCCGAAGCCGACCGACTGAAGCATAATCTACCGACCGGTGCGGCAGGTTATCTGATTGACCAAGTCGGTCTCAAGGGACGGATCTGCGGTGGGGCGATGATTTATAGCCAACACGCCAACTTTATTATTAATCAAGGCCAGGCCAAGGCCAGCGATATCATCGAGCTAATGCTGTTAGCACAGCGTTCGGTGCAGGCCAAGTTTGGCATCCGTCTCGAGCCGGAAATCGTCTTGGTGGGCGAGTTTGGCTCGGCGGCACAATCGCTCCAGTGGCTAGCGCGAGCCGATGGAAAATAGTGCGCTCAAAGCCAGTTTTGGTGAGAAGTACCGCCACCATGCGATTATTCGCGATCAGCTGATTACTCTGGCCGGTGGGGTAGTTGATCATCTGTTAACGGTCGAGAGCTTGGCAGAGTTGATCGATGCGGTTAATCTGGCGCGACGGCTCAAGCTTGAATATGTGGTGATTGGGCAGGGGAGCGGGGTGCTATTTTCGGATGTCGGTTTTGCCGGCTTAGTCATTCTCAACCGCACTAAGCGACTCTCTATTGATGTCACTAAGAGTCAGGTCATCGCTGACTCCGGTGTGCTGATGCAACGGCTCATCGTCGAATCTGCCAGTCGCGACTTGACCGGACTCGAGTTTTTGGCCGGTCTGCGCGGCACAGTTGGCGGTGCGGCGGTGATGAATCGTCAGGCCAACGGTGTCTCCCTCAGTCAGATTGTTAAGTCGGTGACAGTCCTCATGCCCGATGGTCAGGTGGTGACTCAGCCGGCGCAGTTTATGGATTATTCCGAGATGAGCTCAAGGTTAACCCGTGTCTTGGCTAATCGACTAGATTTAACCGAGACGCCTGAGTTACCGGTGATTCTGACTGTCACGCTCCAGCTTTCGAGAAATAAAAAAGAAGAGATTATGCGTAAGATTCAGCATTTTAGCCAGCAGAACCGAGCTGCCTGGCCTCTGACCTTACCGTCGCTTGGACCAATCTTTAAGTCATACCAGGGCCACCCCGCCGAGAGATATTTGACTCAAGCCGAGACCAAGCGCTTAGTGCAGGGACGGGCTAAGTTAGTGCCGAAACAGCCCAATTTTATTCTGACGCATACGGCGGGCCTCGGTGCCTCGCGAACTAGCGATATTATGACCTTAACGCTCGAACTCCAACGCGCCGTGGCGAAAAAGTTTGATATTTGGTTGGAGCCGAACTTTATCTGTTACGGTCAGTGGGAGAATGTGCTGCTGCATCAGAACGATCAGCTGGCTTTTGAGCTAAATTCTGACGAGCGGCTGCAGCCAGAGCCGGAATAGAGATTACTTGACTCGAGAGATTAGGTAGACGGTCGAGCTCGACTACGGTCGGTGGCTTGACGCTCTCGCCATCTGTTAACTGTGTGAGTTGCCAGGCCGCCAGGGCGATCATGGCGCCATTGTCACCGGTTAGGCGACGATTGGGCGGATAGTGAGCGCTCAAGCCAAAACGTTTAGCCAACTGGCGAAAGCGAGAGCGAAGCTGACGATTGGCAGCCACGCCACCGACCAACCAGCTCGACCGATAATAATCTGGCTGAGTTTTGAGCGCCAGCTCGAGCTTATTAATCAGGACAGTTAAGGCTCGGTCCTGAAAGGCAGCGGCCAAGTCGCGAACCTGATCGGCGGTCAGCGGACCAGTCTCGGCCTCGAGCTTTTTTATCAAATAAAGCAGGGCGGTTTTTAGCCCAGAATAGCTAAGGTCGAGAGTGGGATTTTTGAGCATCGGAATCGGGAGCGAATAGCGGTTAGCCTGACCTTGATCGGCCAAGCGGGCGACTAAAGCACCACCAGGATAGCCGAGCTCGAGCATGATGGCTGCCTTGTCAAAGGCTTCGCCACAGGCGTCATCGAGCGTCTGTCCGAGTTTGGTCACTTGCCACTGTTGCGGTCGCTCGGAATTGGCCGTGACTGCCAGTAGTTCGGTATGTCCGCCAGAAACCAGCGCTACCAAAGCTGGTAGCGCTGGCGTTTTGAGGCTCAGCTCTGCCGTCAAACAGGCAGTCATTAAGTGACCGTGCAGGTGATTAATGCCGATAACCGGTTTGTTGAGAGTTTTACCGAGCTCTTGGGCAAATTCTAAGCCGGTTTCGAGGGCCATGGCCAAACCGGGACCTTGGGTGACGGCGATGAGGTTAATGGCCGAAGCCTCGATCTTGGCTTTGAGTAAGGCTTGGCGCCAAGCCACCGGCAGGCGTTTAAGGTGAGCGACTTTAGCAAGACTGGGTACCACCCCACCCCAAGCTT
>CAYGIW010000031.1:0-6721 GCA_964350035.1 uncultured Candidatus Saccharibacteria bacterium | reverse complement strand
TGCTATAAGTGAGGAGTTACCGATTCGGCATTTTGGATGATAGCTGATAGTTCGGCCAATTTGAGAGCGGCGCTACCGATCAAAAAACCATCGATGCCGGTCGAGGCCAGCTCGGCAGCCTGAGCTGCCTTGACGCTGCCGCCATAGAGCCAGGCCTTGGCAGGGAAATCTCGTCGCAATACCGTCATGACCTCGGCGAGATAGGCCGGTGCTACCGGAGTTGCCGGTCGATTACTACCGCTAATCGCAAAGATCGGTTCGTAAGCGATAACCACTTGGCTTAAATCTAGCTGATTGTGTAGCTGCTCGAGCTCGTTGAGCTGCTGATAGAGATGCGTCTCGGGTTCAAAGTCAGCCCGCTGCCAAGCCGGCGGTTTCGCCTCACCTAGACAGTAAACTGGCTCCAAGCCGGCTATCAACGCCTGCTTGATAGCCAAGCCCAATCGCTCTGGTTGGCTCTGACCGGCTTGACGGGCACGGCTCTCGGAGTGGCCGATCAAAACCGCTTGAGCCAGGCCGGTTAACTGACCGGCGCTAACCGCGCCGGTCGCCGCCCCAAACTGGTCGGCCTCGGTTAAGGGATCTAAGCTCTGAGACATTAAATGTAACCGCCTGTGAGCCGAGCTCTGGCCGCGCCATGCCTGACTAACGCTGGCTAACCAAATTAGCGGTGGGGCGACGGTCAACTCCAGCTCTGGATACTGCTTTAAGAGCTGCAAATAGCCCTGACCTAACAGTATCAGGTCACTCGCTTGGGGATAAAGCTTTAAATTTAAATAATATTTCATTTTTGTCGCCACTCTTCTTAAGCTATTGTTACTACTTTGTCGAATTCACTCCGTCTCAATCCAGCGAATTTTCCAGATTGACCCCAACTTTTTCAGCAAATTTTTTCAGCAAATTTCCCCGTTTTCTCGACCTTATACAGCGAGTTTATTTTCTCACATTTTTCATCATTACCCACCAGATCCAATCAAAAAACGCCTAATTAAACCAGGTCGCCGAGAGCGTCTCGAGGCTGCTCGAAGCCGATTCAAGTCGAGCCGATTGGTCGAGCCGGGCATGAATCCCCCGTCGTTGCTTGCTGGTATAAACCGGGCTACAGGTATAGAGAGTCAAGATCGGTTCGGTACTAGCCGATAGCTCACTCAAGGCCTGATCTTTCGGCTTGAGCCAAGTAGCATAAACCTGATAACGGGCGTGCTGTCCTTGGTAGTAAGTGTCGATATAGTCGCCAACTTGCAGTCGATCAAGAGCGAAAAAGAGCGTCGCATAGGCCGAACGCCGTGGGATAAAGCTATGAGCCGAGATGACGCTCCGCCCAACCTGTCCGGGTGCGACCGACTGCGGATCTAGCCCGGCCCCTCTTAATAAATCGTCGTCGCTCTGACCGAGGATAATCGGGGCATCAACCTGAAAGCCGTGCTGACTGCGAATAATCAACCGATTCTCTTTGAGTAAACCCTGGCTGACCGGGGTATCGTGCTTAAGGCTGGTGGCGAGCTGCTCTGCCTGAACAGTTGGCCGAAAAGTCACCGCCGTCAACCGATAGTAGGTCCGGGCCAAGGGCCACCAAACAGTGGCTGTAAGATAAAAAAATATCCCAATCAGAGCCAGCCCGATGAACTGTCTCGGTTGCCATCGTGACCAGGCCGAGACCGGCAGGGTCATTAGCGACCTTTACGAGCTTGAGGTTTGAGGAGCCAGACTCCCGCCACCAAGGCGACAATCGTCAGCCAGAGAGAGGTCGTCAGATCAAGTCCGGTATTGGCGACTTCGGCGCTACCGCCCTGGCCATCGGTACCGGCCTGTCCGGCCGCTCCAGCCAAGTCAGTGGCATCGACGACTCCATCGCCATTAGTATCAATAGTGGCTGCCGAGCCATCGCTCGCAACGGTGCCGCTACCGGTCGTATCGGTCGAGGTGGTCGAGGTCGAGCCCGCTGCAGCGCTAGTCGCTGTTGGCGAGCTAGCGGTGCTGGTTGTCGTCGAGGTCGATGAAGAGCTGGTGGTCGTGCTAACCACATAGTTACCGTTAGTTACGGCGGTCAAAACATCGCTAGTCCCGGTCGAGATATTCGAATCAGTAGTTGAGCCCGAGGTAAAATCAAAGGTGACCGGACTACCGGTCGAGGCGGTTAAAGCCCGTAAGGTTATAGTGGCAAGCGTACCGGTGCCGGTATAGCCCGATGAACCACCGGTCTTGGCGGCCGAGAAGCTAATCGTGCCATCGCTATTACTAACCGAGTTAAAGGCCACTGTCGAGAGTAGCGTTCCGGCCTGAATCTGCACACCGGTTTGAGAGCTGCTGCTATCCTCGACTGCAAAGACGGCCTTGTCAAAACGCAACTTGGCGTCCACGCCCGAGATGGTCTGACTATCGGTATTGAGGATGATCGCCACATTGAGCTTATCGCCGACATTAACCGTCGAGGTCGATGGCGAGAGCGAGAGAGTCGCTGCCAGAGCCAAGTTCGGCACTAAACCGATCAGTAACAATGACCAGCGACCATATTTAGAGATTAAGTTATACTGCCCCATCCTGATCCTTTAGCTTACTGAGTAATGACGATGGCGATGCCGCTAGCCCGCGAGAGTAAATCACGGCCGTTGGCGTTAGCGACGTTGGTATCGGTGGTACTGCCCAACTTGAACTTAGGCAAGATATTGCTCTGGCCCGCCAATTCGGCTTTGAATTCTAGCGTCGCCACCACTTGAGTACCGCTAATTGGTGAGTTACCGGCCGATACGACCGAAGAGTAATTTATCTGACCGTTCGCGGGGTTCACCGCATTAACCACTTCGAGTCCAAACGGCGAGCTCGTCTTGATCTGAATGCCTTCTTTGGTCGAATCGGCGTCGATCGGAGTCAGGCTGGTCGGGTCGTAGTTAACGATCAGGTCAAAACCAACGGCGCGCTCTTGTCCAAGCTCAATAGTCACTGGCACGCTGACTGTCTGACCAACTTGAGTCAGGATCTTGCTCGAGCCGACTTGTACCGAAGCATTACCAACCGGGACATCGGCCGAAACGACGCTTTGAGAACCCGCCAGTGTGCCGGTATTATTGGCCATGCCAAAAGCCAAGGCGCCCACGATGGCCAGACCGGCTAAAGATAATCCTAATTTGAACTGTCGCATCATCGGTTATTCCTTACAAAGTTGGGGCGGTAGTGTCGAGGGCATTAACGGCATCGAGTGAGTAGCGTTGTCCACTAACACCGAAGTTAGCCAGCAGAGCCGAGAGATCGAGGGTGTTAATGACCAAATCAGTATTAGCGTCGACACAGCTGGCAACCTCAGAGTTAAAGAGTTGCAGCAGTACCGCGTAGTCCAAACTGTTGATAACGTTATCGCCACGATCGCCATCGCTACCGTTAAGATCGCCATAGAGAAACGGCGTCGTAAAGCTTACCTTAGTCCCCTGACCGTTATTAAACGGTACATTGGTCAAAGTTTGGCTGATAAAGCAGTTCGGTTTAAAGGTAAAGTCGTAGCTACCGTTAGGCAGATTGGCCAATTTCTTGATTAAACTGCCGTTAGAGGCCTTGAGATTTTTGAGGGTTAAGAGAGGTGAGTCGGCCTCGGCACGAAATAGTTGCAAGACACCGGCGATAGTCAGATCCTGTCGGCCCTCGAGCTTATAGTTAATTGTAGCGGTGCTGCTACCCGAGGCGACGGTCAAGGTACTAATGTCCGAGAGGACACTTTCAGAGGTGCCGTCGTCAGACTGATAGATAGCCACGGCTTGGTTGGCAATCGTCCCGAGGATATCGGCCGAGGCGCCACCTTGCTTCTGGAAGCGGTTCAAAAAGAGAGCCACTCCGATTAACAAGGCTAAGACAATCAACCAGGTGACTAAGCGGAGGCGTTCTGAGCGTGTCATCTTATCATCATCCTATTGTAACTTACCGCTAGCCGTCGGGGCCGGTGAGGTTTGAGTGGTCAGAGGATTCGGTGGTTGATTAGCCGAGAGATAGCTACCGATCTGATCGGGTGAACCAAAGGCATCAGCACGGAGCGAAACTGGAATCGTCAGACTCCCCTTTTGGCCCTTGACCAAGTCGCCAATCGTGTAGCTCAAGACGGTTCGACCCTGGCTATCTGTCGTCGCCTGAAGATTCTCGGTGGTATCGAGATAGCTATCGGCTAGGCCAAACTGCGCTGGAATAACATCTTTGATGACAACATTCTTGGCCGTGCCCTCGGAAGTGTTCTCGTAACGGATGAGGTAACGGAACGACTGGCCCGGATAGATGACCCGAATGACCTTGCCGGTGGCATCGACGGCAAACTTATTGAGGACAACATACGGCTTGGTTTTGAGGCCGTAAAGCGCTGTCAATTTAGTAGTAACGCCAGACTTAACCAAGAGCGTCGCTTTGCGAGTCGAGACGATAGTCTGAGTTTTCACATGGTGCAGTCCATCGTTAGGTTCGACACAGAAGGCGACTAACTTGTAATCATTGGGCGCATACTCACCGTAAGTAACAGTGTAGGTACCGACCTTGAAGTCGTCGATCTCGCCATCGAGTCCTTGCCACTGACCGTTGCCATCGGTTACCTGATCATCGATCTTGACGCTGCCGCCAACAGTCTGTCTGAGGTTAAGTTTAATCTCGGCTAACTCTTCGGTCTCGGTAGCATCAACACAGGGGTCGCTGGCCACAGGCGTCGCAGTCGGAGTTGCAGTAGTGTCGGGCAGGGCGACGCTCGGGCTCGGCGAGACAGGCGTAGCCGTACTCGGCAAGATGCGTCGAGCGACGATCAAGAGCTTACCGGTACCGGCGGCTGAAGCAGTAGCCGTTGGGCTAGCGCTTGGCGCTAGAGTCGGAGTTGGGCTCGGGACAACAGTCTTACCTGGTTCGACATCAACCCAAACGTTGGCTACCTGTTGACCGGCGCCCAGGTTAACCTTGTACTGGAAGAACTTACCGACTCGATCGAGCTGATAGCTGGCTAAATAGATATTGCCGTTACACTCGGTCGAGGGATTATCGGTGGGATTAGGGACTTCGATCCAATCGCTGGCTTTGGGGTCAATAGTGCCGGCGCTATCGCTGACACGGTAATAGAACTTGAGGGTTTTTTCGGTCAACTTTTTCGGATTGCGAAAACCGATGGTCAGATTGATCCAACGCGAAGTGGCAGCATCTTTACTAGTTAACGGCTTAGAGATTAAGAAGTTATTATCGATCAAAGGTCGACCGGCTAGCTGGGTTTTGCTAACTGCTAGACCCTTAGAATCGGTATACTCGGTGAGGTCGACGCTTTTGGGTTCGGAATATTTCTTTTTGAGACAAGGACCGATGTCGGCCTTGCTAGACAGCGACTCGTAGGCTTGGGCGGTGGCGTTAGCGGTTCGCTTGGTCCACCAACCCTGAAAGATGCGGACTGTTGAGCCGCTCGATTCGAACTTAGCGTCGCTAGGGGCGCTTGGCGAAGGACTGAGGCTTGGACTAATAGTCGGGCTGACACCTGGGCTGAGAGTTGGGGTAAGGCTTGGTGAGAGGGATGGACTGAGAGACGGACTTGGACTCAAGCTTGGGCTAGTCTTGCCCTGTCTGGCCCGTTGAGCTGTCACCAAACTCGAGGCATCAGAGCCGTTACGACTGGAAACAAAAACAAAGAGGGCGACAGCAATCGCCAAGGCTAAACCACCGATAATGATCTGTCTTTGGGTCACGCTGGCCCCTCCTTAGTTATATCTAGCGTAGCAACTAGTGAGAACTCTTGTCAAACAGCTCGGCCTGTCGCTTGAGCGGCCAAAGCTCGGCCGCTGTCGCAGTATCGGCAGTGCGTCGCTTAACTTCGAGCTGACCGTTAGCCAAAGTTCGACTACTGACCACCACTCGGTAAGGTAGACCGAGTAGATCGGCATCGGCAAACTTGTTGCCAGCGCTCACCGAGCGATCGTCGAGCAGAACCGAACGACCTTCGGCCTGCCAACGCTGGTAGAGTGCTTCGACCTCGGCCTTTTCTTGGGGTTCGCGAGTTAGATCGATTAAATGGACTCGATAAGGAGCCACGCTCTCTGGCCAGATTAGACCGGCCTGATCCTGATGCACCAGGGCCAACATGGCCAAGGCCCGACCTAAGCCAATCCCATAAGAGGCGGACCAAAACGGCTGCGCCGTGCCATCTTCGGCAGTATAATGAATCGCCATCTCGCGCGAAAACTTCTGCCCGAGGTTAAAGATATTCCCGAGCTCAACCGTTCGTTCTAACTTTAACTCGGCTCCATGAGTCGGGCAGCGCGTCTCGAGTCGGTCGCGAACCTCGTCGTTAAAGGCGTAGTCCCCTTCGGGGCAGCGATAAACTTGATCCTCGCCCAAGATATGAGGCGATTGAAACTCGTGGCTAAAACCATCGGTAAAGATACCGCCCGAGGCCAAAGTGTAGTAAACCGGCAACTCAAGCTTGGCAAAGATGCGCAGATAGGCCTCTTTGACCTTGTCGTAAAACTCTAAGAGATCGGCCTCGGTCAGATGATGCGAATAGAGATCTTTCATTGTAAACTCACGCGTCCGCAACAGGCCAGATTTGGCCCGAGGCTCGTGACGATACTTAGTTTGAATATGAAATTGCGCCAGAGGCAGATCTTGATACGAGAGATTTTGACTGGCCAAGAGATCGAGGTGGAGCTCTTCGTGCGTCATCGATAGCCCTAGCTCACGCTTCGAGGCATCGGTAAATTGATACATATCACCAGTTAGCTTCTCC
>CAYGIW010000030.1:0-6843 GCA_964350035.1 uncultured Candidatus Saccharibacteria bacterium | reverse complement strand
TTGAACCGAGATCTTTTCGAGGACTGGGCTGACAAAATCGACGACCGACTTAAAATCATTGATAGTCGCTAAGTCATCGCCCGAGCCAGCGGCCGTGGTAAAGTATGGCGAATCAACAAAACGGAGATAGTCGGCGGTTTTGTCGCCGATTCGAACTAGACTATTGGCAGTGGTAAACAAGCTCGGCGCGGTGGCCTGCGGTTGATAGAGTTGCCAGGGGTTAAGATCGGCCACTAGCTTAGCCTCGACGGCTTGGAGCTGACCCTTGACGAACTCGGGGGTGTCCTGACCGCTATAGAACTTATAGTCGATATCGTCTTTTTGCAGCAGTTGGCCAATATTGAGAATCTGCGTCAGGCGTTGAAACTTCTCTTTTTCACCGCGATAGAGTGCCTCGTAAGTTTTTTTGACTAAAAGCTCGACTCCCGATTGAGCTGGTCCGGTACCGATCTGTTCTGGCCACCAAAAAGTCGGTTTATTGAGCGTAAAGATGGTCATATCCATTAGGGTATTGAGGCCAAAGTTATAGCGAAAACTGGGCGTCGCTGGCAGTTGCAAAATACGCCAGTCACCCTCTTGCCGATTAATAAAGTTAGTATTGTCGTAAAAGTATTGCGGGATGCCCACGTGCGAATAGTCGAGCCCGTGTCGCTCGCTGGCGTGCGGGAAGATCTTGCCCGCAACTAAGCCGTAGGCCTGGCCAAAGTTAGCCAAACAGACGAAGAGAGCGACGAAACCGAGCCAGCGATTAAATTTAGGCCAGCGTTCGCTGGCGCTCAAAAAGAGAATGCCGGTTAATAAAGAATAACCAAAGACGGTCCAAGTGGTGAACTTATACCAGGGCGAGCGAAAGATGCTAAAGAATGGCAGATGACCAGTCAGCCATTTGTAGAGGTCGCCAGTTGGTGGATGAGTCCCAGCCGAAAGGATTAGGCCAAAGGCGGTGACGATTAAGCCGATGATGGCGAGTCGACGCCAGTGTTTGGTGGCTAAGAAGTATCCTGCCAAGGCAATGACCGGTACGGCCACGCTCCAGATAATCAACCAGGGATTGTTCTGATAAGCAGCGGCAACCGGCACATATTCCTCGCCGTTCCAGCCGGCATACCAGTCCCAGGCCCCCTGAAGTCGCAAGACATTGAAGAGACTGGTGTTGGTCGAAAGCGGATCGAGCCAGTTATTGAGGTTGATGCCGCCAAGTCCACCGGTCAAGGCCTGACGATATTCAGCAAATAAGAAACTGCCAAAAGGCACTAACCAAAAAGAGTTAATCGCGAGCGCACTACCGATAGCGACGGCTAGAAACTTACCCAAGCCCTGCCAAATAGTTAGCTCGCGGTAGCGTCGTTGACTGAAGAGATAGTTAATCAGAAAGACTGCGATAAGGCCACTGAACATAATAAAGATCGGTGGATTAACGGCCGCTGTCGAGAGGATGAGGCTCGAGGCGCCGATGCCTAAAGCCAAGCGTAGCCAGCTCTTTTTGGCCTCAATCGCCTCGAGCCCCTGGTGGAGTAGGCCCAAGATCAAAGGCAAACCGACCCAAACGGCCATCCGGGCCGAATCGGCCCAAACGACTTGATAGGTATTAAAGAGATAGAGGCCGGTGGTGACTAGACGAGCTGGTAATTTAGTCGTTTCTCGACCAAAGATGACGCCCGTTAGGTAGTACATGGTGATTGCCGGCAAGGCTAACCAGAGGCCAAAGTGGGCGGCCTCGACATAGGGCAAACTGAGACCGAGCCAGTCGAGAATCGCCATCGGGAAATAAAAGGGGACTGTGGTGAGCGAGATGGCGCTATTGGTACCGGCATAGACGCGGCGCCAGATCTGCCAAATGCTCTCGAAGTATGGCCCCGGGTGCAGCGGCAAGGTTAAGTCACCGCCAATAATAATCTGCCCTGGCGTCAACCAGAAGAACGGGATACAAAAAATCGCCAAGACGATTAAAGCTAGCCACCAGGACTTAAATTTCATTATATTCACTCTATCACGGCCGCCGACAGCTCGCCAGATAGTTAAAAAAAGTTTAAACTAAAGAAAAAGAGGGCTGTCTATGCGTTTTCAACCGTTTGCGCCAATCATTGTTCTCGTCAGCTTTATCGTCCTCGTTATACTGGCTCTAATTGCCGACCCCAGCCTGATTAGTCTACTGAACGGACAGCCGTGACTGGCATCATGGTGATCGAGGACGACCTCGATTTACGCCAACTTTATCAAGAGCTACTGACTCATGCCGGCTTTCGTCAGATCTCGTTTGGCGATGGCGGCAGTGCCCTGTCTGCCCTCACTACCTTAAAACCCTTACCACAGCTGATCATTTTAGATTTTATGTTGCCCGAAATGAACGGCCAACAGTTTTTAGAAAAGTTGAGTCAACTAACCCAACTGGCCTCGATTCCGGTGGTGATCGTCTCGGCGCTCGGCCCCGAAGATCCGGCGATAGTTGCCGCCAGCCATCACCCCTTGGTTAAGCAGGTTTTTAATAAACAATCTTTGAGCGATGGTCGCTTGGTGACTTGGCTGAAGAACTTTTCATCACCTAATTCTTGACTTTTCGCTATTCGTTTGCAATAATGCCATTGTCGCATCGGCGACCACAACTCTTAAGGGAGAGTTTGATGCGGAGCTTAACTTTGCAACCTACAGAGCCTTGGTTCGTCGATGATGGGATCACGCATCGTCAGGTACTGGATAGGGACAGGATCTTTAAAAGACGGCAAGAGTTTGCACCTAGCGCACCGCCTGTCGAGCGTCATCGACTCGAGAGTGTGTCCTCGCTTTCAATGTGGATGCATTTGCCGGAGTTGAGATTGATCTTCGTACAGGCGGATGATATGGTGAAATGTCCTTTTCTGATCACGCCCCCATGGACGACGGCAGATGGCCTCATTGGTGGCGCTAGCTTTCCCACCGCTGGCGAAGCTCGATATCTGACATTGGTTTACCGATGGCTGTTCGAACAGGAACAGATAACTCATGTTGCCGTCATCGTCTATGGCGACCCACATCAACTTTACGACCTCATTGAGGTGGAGTACGCCGATCCCACCTGGGAGCGACGCGTGGTTCACATTCCCTTAACGGTTGTCGCACACTTCGACTGCGACGAAAACCCCGAGTGATCGAAAAACCCCTGGTTTCGCAGAAGCGGAACCAGGGGTTTTACATATTCAAGACTATTTAGTCGAGATTGATTTTTATTCAATTTCGGGGATAGCTTGCAGTCCGTCGCTAACCGGAGCGTCAGTTGATCGTTCTTGAGATCGATCTTGTGTCTGATCCTCTTGAGTTGGCAGCATCGCCTGACGGATCGAGAGCGAGATCCGGCCGCGTTCTGGATCGACTGCGACGACCTTGACCTTGACGACTTGACCAACTTTGACGACCGAACTGACGGTCGGGATGCGCTCGTTAGCGACTTCAGAGATGTGAACCATACCATCTTTGCCTGGAGCTAACTCGACAATCGCGCCGATCTCTTTGCCACTATTGCGATCTTTGATGATCTCGAGGATTGGACCTTGATAGATCTCGCCGATCTTAAACTCTTTGGTCATCGCCTCGATGATCGAGCGAACCTGTTCGGCGACAGCGGTATCGGTCGAGCTAATGGCGACCAAGCCGTTATCGTCGATGTCGACATTAACCAGCTCTTTACCGCCGGCTGAGTCGATAATCTTTTTAATGTTTTTACCGCCGGGACCGATCAGGGTGCCAATCTTGTCGATTGGAATCTGAATCGAGATAATGCGTGGCGCATAAGGAGAAAGCTCAGCCCGAGGCGAAGCAATCGTTTGCTCCATTTTGGCCAAGATACCCAGCCGAGCCTGATGGGCTTGGTCCATCGCCTCTTGAATGATCTCGGGGCTGAGGCCGGCGAGCTTAGTATCCATTTGAATAGCGGTGACTCCAGCTGCTGTCCCAGCAACCTTAAAGTCCATGTCGCCAGCGAAGTCCTCAATCCCTTGAATGTCGGTTAAGACTTGATAGCGATCGATCGGAGCAGATTTCTCGCGCTTGCCCGAGGCCGACTCGGTGATTAAACCGATGGCAATACCAGCCACCGGAGCCTTGATCGGAACGCCGGCGTCCATCAGCGCCAAAGTCGAGCCGCAGGTGGCGGCCATACTCGAGCTACCATTACTGGCCAAGATTTCTGAGACTAAACGAATAGTATAAGGAAAAGATTCAGCATCGGGTAAAACAGGAATCAAGGCGCGCTCGGCCAGAGCCCCGTGTCCGATGTCGCGACGACTGGCGCCGCGCATTGGCTTGACCTCGCCAACAGAATAAGGCGGGAAGTTATAATGATGCATATAGCGTTTTTCACCCTCGAGCTCCATGGTGTCGATCATCTGCTGTTCGCCCGGTCCACCCAGGGTGGCAATCGTCAGGGCCTGGGTTTGACCACGAGTAAAGAGGGCCGAACCATGAGTTCGGGGCAACAGCCCGACTTCGCTCGTAATCTGTCGAACTTCGGTAATCTGTCGACCGTCGGGACGGTTGCCGGTCAAGATAGCCTGGCGAACTCGACTTTCGACGATAGCCTGAAAGGTCGAGGCGATTTCGGATTGTTTAAACTTACCCTCAAGCCCAGCTTGAGCCTGATTTAATAACATATCTAAAGCGGTTTCTCGACTGGCTTTTTCATGAATTAAAACAGCTTCGTTAATCGGGCTACCAACTAAGTCGCTGACGGCCTGCCAGATGAGCTTTTCGGCATCGTAATCGACGACGATCTTGTCGGCCTGATTAAACTCGAGCTGGACCTGACAAAGGGCCTGTAACTCTTGTTGCCCCCAGTTCATCGCCTGAATCATAATCGCTTCGCTGACTTGATTGGCGCCGGCCTCGATCATATTGAGCCGTTCCATCGTGCCGGCGATAACCAAATCTAATTCCGAGATGGCGCGTTGGCTAGCGCTCGGATTAACCACTAAATAGTGCGGTTGACCAAGGTGGGTAACAGTTTCGGGCGATAAGTTATTAAGGGCGCCCAGCTTTGGATCAGCTTGAACTGCTTGCGCCGAGATTAAACCGATACGAGTAGCGGCTACTGGACCGGCAAACGGAGCGCGGGTCTGCAAAACTGCCGCCGAGGCACCAACGATAGCAATAATATCCGGATCACTGTCCTCGTCATAAGATAGAATTGTACAGATAACCTGAACATCGTTCTTGAACTGTTTAGGAAAGAGCGGACGGAGCGGGCGATCGATCAGACGGGCGTTCAGTACTGCCGCTTCGCTGGGACGACCTTCGCGCTTAATAAATCGAGAACCCGAAATTTTACCCGCGGCGTAGAGACGCTCTTCGTAGTCGACCATTAAAGGGAAATAATCGATGCCGTCACGCGGAGCACTGCTGACCACGGCGGTAGCTAAAACGACTGTCTCGCCATAGGTGACGGTGATGGCGCCATCGGCCAGATTGGCAAACTTACCGGTTTCGAGTTTAAGCGATCGGCCGGCAAAGTTAATTTGAGTTGAATGGGGAGTTTTTTCCATAGAGAGAACCTCTTTCTAATTGTGCTTTGACTCTACCAGAAAAATCTGCCCTTGACTAGGGTGAGGCCGGCGTGTCTATAATGAGAGTTCAGGCTGAAAAAGGAATTAAAGTAGCTATGTCAGCAATTATTACAGTCAAAAATCTGGTTAAGCGTTACGGTGAGATGATCGCCGTCAACGACATCTCGTTTTCGGTCCAAAGCGGCGAGATCTTTGGTCTGCTCGGTCCCAACGGGGCCGGCAAGACGACGACGCTCGAGATGATCGAAACGCTCAAAAAACCAACTAGTGGTCAGATTACCGTCGACGGCCTATCGGTGGCTGATCACGCCGAGGCGATCAAGCAACGGATCGGTATTCAATTACAATCGGCCGGCTTTTATCCTTATCTCAATTTAGTAGAGCTACTCGAGATGTTTGGCGTGATGTACGGCGTGGCCGTTGATCCGCTAGCGATGCTCAAAATGTTTAATCTCGAAGACAAGGCCAAGAGCGTCTTTACCGCCATGTCTGGCGGACAGAAGCAACGCTTTTCTTTAGCCACAACTTTGATTAACCAACCGAAAATCATCTTTCTCGATGAGCCAACCACCGGTCTCGACCCTCAAGCCCGCATTAATCTCTGGGAGGTAATTCGTCAAATTAAGGCGCGCGGCGTGACTATCGTTTTGACGACGCATTATATGGACGAGGCCGAGCAGCTCTGCGATCGACTAGCGATTATGGATCACGGCCAACTGATCGCCGAAGGCACTCCAAGCCAATTAATCAGTGATCTGTTAAATCGTGGCTTTACCCGTCACACCGAAGTCAAGCCGGCCACTCTCGAAGATGTCTTTCTTGATCTAACCGGTCATGGCCTACGCGAGATTTAGTGAGGATATATGTCTAAGCGTTCATTTAAGCACCACCCCAAAGCGGCCCGCCAGAGCCAGACTCGCCACCGAGATGAGATCGAGTCCAGAGCCCAGGCTAATCTAGCCGAAGTCAGAACCGAGACAGCTATGGTGATGGATCGATCGAAAAATCAATCTAACAATCAAACCGATGGTCAAGGAGTGACGCCTCGACCAAAATTCTGGTCGGTAGTTGGCGGTCTGACGAAATATACACTCAGAGCCAGCCTCAAAAACAAGGCCGGCCTGTTTTTTAGCTTTGTCTTCCCCTTGGTTTTTGTTGCCGTTTTTGGCCTCTTGGGGAGCGATGGCAACCGTATCAAGATCGGGTTACCGACAGACAGCGGACTTCAGAGCGCGATAGCCGAGAATCGTGTTGTCGAGGCGCTGACGAGCTTGGCCAATCAGCCAGATTCGCCCGTGGAGCTAGTTAGAGA
>CAYGIW010000029.1:0-7138 GCA_964350035.1 uncultured Candidatus Saccharibacteria bacterium | reverse complement strand
GAACTAAGTCAACTGGTACCGGTTCGTCACGATTGGTCGCTAGAGTGGCAAAATGCCGATTGGAGCGAGCAGGGTTATCCGCTCCTCTGGACACCCGAGAGTTGGCGCTATCTGCCGTTTTTGAATCGAATAGATTGGGGACAATCGTTTGATCAGACTGTCCAAATCGAACTAACTGAGCTTTTAATCGACCCACCTGGTGCAGACGCCGAACAAGAGAGAATCAAGATAGTTTCAGCGTCTCAAGAATCGGTTCAGCTTGCTGATTATTATCTCCGTATCGAAGATAAACTAGAACGATTACCACCTCAGTCGATCGAGCCTGGCCAAACGATCGAGCTGCAGTTGCAACGCTTGACCCTACCTAATCGAAGCTTTGAGCTAGCCTTATTTCGGCCAACCATACAGGATAAGCAAACCTTGGCCGATCTTTGGATCGAGCAAAAAAGACTAGTTGATTTTACACCCAAATATTCCGGTTGGTATCAGCTATCCGGCGATAGCTATCGAGCTATCCCAGAGCCGCCGGCTGATACTGTTATTACTCAATCAATTCAGCCTATAGTCTCACCAGTAGTCTCGCTATCGCCCGGACTTAAACCTAGCAGCTCGAAGAGCCCTGTTCCATCGGTTAATGAGAGTATCTCGCCTAAAGTCACCGCTACCAAGACACCAGACCAGTCTAGTCAGTCAGAGATTAAGTTAGCCGCTCCTCAGTCGTCACCACGAATTAGTCATAGCTCTAGCCCCAGAGCCAAGGCGAAAACTAAGCCCAAAGCTGCCGTCAGCACATCGGTTCGTCCTAGCCCAACAGTTTTAATCAAGTCTAGTCGTCAATCGTTGCCCGATAATAAGCGGGAGCAACAGGTTAAACTTCTCTTTCTCGCAATAATACTGATTTATCTTGGCGGGATGGCAATATTTCGAATTTGGCAACGCTATCAGAACCAGCCTAAGAATTGACCTTGTTCCGTAATATGGATTTTCAGATTGGCAAAAAAATGTTACTCTATGCAAAGGAAAGGGTGATGCCACTTGAAGAGACGTTACGGACTAACCGCATCGGGTCAACTCAAAGGATCGAGTGAAAACTCGGTCTTTCAACTCAAGGCCAACAAGCCCGTTGCGGCTGTCAAGCCGACTTTGTCGACCAAGTCAGCACCGCCTAGAGCCTCTTTGAACAATGAGTCGACTGGCTCAATACTCGCCTCTAAACCTCTTCGATTGAACTTTGATAGTCGACAAATCGCTCGCCTAATCTTTTATTTAGCGGTAGCGGTGGTGATCGTGGCTGTCGTCTGGTTGACTGTAGCCGGAGTCCGAGCGGTCTCTAAGGTTACTGATAGACAAAACGACTCACGTTCAGCGATTTTAACCCTGAGTGATCAGGTTAAGCCAGATCAGATCAAAACCGAGGGCGGCGGTCGAGTGAATATTCTCTTAATTGGTGTTGGGGGCAGTAATCATCCCGGTGGTACCCTAGCTGACACCTTGATCTTAGCCAGCTTTGATCATTTGAATCAAAAATTAAGCCTTATTTCTATCCCACGCGATCTCTATGTGCCAGTGAGTAGTGGCGGCTTCAGTAAGATTAACGCTGTTCATTCTACCGGCGAACAGTTGGCTGCCAGTAAAAATAAAGGCAACAAGTTAACAACCGTAGTGAGCGGCCCAGCGTTACTCAAAGAGACTGTGACTAAGATTTTAGATCTGCCGATCAATTATTACGTCAGGGCAGATTTTCAGGCCTTACAGAAGATTGTTGATACGCTGGGCGGTGTCAGTGTCGATGTTGAAAACGCCATTGTCGATCTCTCCTATCCGGCCGATAATATGGTCGACTACTCTCCATTTCGATTAGCAGCTGGAGTCCAAACTCTCGACGGTAAAACTGCCTTGCGTTATGCGCGATCGCGACACGCCGGAGGCGCTGAAGGCTCAGATTTTGCACGCGCTAAACGGCAACAAAAGCTAATCGATGCCATCCAACAAAAAGCTCTCAAGATTGGCTTCCTCGCCAACCCGAAAAAACTTAACGAGTTAATCGGTATTTTAGGTGATCATGTTCGGACTGACCTCTCTCTCAAAGAGGCTGAGCGTATCGTCGAGGTCAGTCAAAAGATGGATAAAATGGAGGTCAATAATCTTGTTCTCGATAACGGTAACGATGGCATACTGTATTCCACTTCTGGTGATCAGCGTGGCTATATCCTACTGCCAAAAAATAATGACTATACTCAACTGGCTCGATTCGTTCATCGTACGCTCGACGAACCGTATATCAAGAAAGAGGCTGCCACTATCACCCTGATTAACCGTAGCGGTAAACCAACTCAAGGAACTGCTCTGGTGCAATATCTAACTGACTATGGTTACCAATTAACCGAAGTCGCCGAATCATCACCAAAGCGCGAGGCCAAGACCAGCCTGACGATGAGCAATAACAACAAGCCGTTTACTGAGTACTTATTAGAAAAGCGCTTAAAAACCGAGGCTGTTCGGGCCAAAAATGAGTGGCAAACCGATTTCGTCCTTTATCTAGGCTCTGATTTCGTTTTGCCGGTTGTCTCGGTACCCGGTGTCGCCAAGGCCTCGCCCGCCGCTAGTTCAAGTCCGAACGCTAGTCCGACCGTTAGTTCTGTTGTCTCTCCCCAGAGTAGTCCGACGCAGCCATGAAAACGCTCTGGAGCCAACAGCGACCGCTGATCTTTAATCTTTTGTTCTTTATCTGGGCAGTTGCCTTGACTTTTTGGTTCGAGGCGGCGACCGTTATCCGCTTATTGAGTTTGACCTTTGTCGGGATCATTTGGTTAATCTCGCTCTATCTCAAACGACCTGATTATCTGACGACTGTGGCACTTTTTTTAAGTTGGCATCAACTGTATGCGCTCAGCTGGCGATATTCTTTGTCTCCAGGTTGGCAAATCTTAATTTTGGCCGCCTTGCTGACTATCGCCTGGATTATCTTGTTCGGTAAGCGCTTCTTGTTTTTGGCAGCCCTTTGCTTGATTCTGTCGAGCGAGTTAGTGGTAGTGATGAACTATCTCAACTGGGACTATCGCTGGCAGGCCTTGATTGCGATTATCCCGTTTGCCTTAATCTCTCATACCGACTATTTTGGTCCAATTAGCTACTTCCAGTCTTGGGCCAAAGCTCAAGGTGCTGATTTGCCAGATGCTCTTGAACAAGTTAGGATAAAATCATGATTAATCGGGTAATTATTCGGCTCAAGATTATCTGGCGGCAAACCCTCAGCTTTAGCGCCGAGGCCGTCCGTGCTTTGGTCGTCTATCTCAACGGCCCAGTTCGCACTAAATATCTTGGTCATCCGATCTTTCGCTGGCTGATTGTTGGTCTGATAGTCTTTTATGTCCTGATCGGCCTGATTGTCTCTCATCGGGTCTATGTTATAAAATCCGAATCCGATAATATCGCTCGAATTCTCAACCTCTATCCCTTGCCTGCGGTGTTGATGAAAGGTGATGTTATTTTGGTCAAGGATTATCTGACCCTCGCCAAATTTATTCGTAATTTCGAGATCAACACCAAGTCCGATCTACCCGACGAGGCTAAGATTAGACAGCAGGTACTCGATCGTTTAATCGATCGCCGTATCGCTAATCGCTTGATTCGTCAGTATGGTCTACGCGTCAGTCGTCAAGAGCTTGACGAGAGGATCGACAAACAAGCGGCAGAGTTTGGCGGACTAGACGAACTCAAGCGGACTATTCTTGATCTCTATGGTATGAGTTTGCGTGATTATCGAATCATCGTTCGAGATACCTTGATGCGCGACAAAATCAGAAGTGAGTTGATCGAACAGGTCAAAACCCAACATATTTTGGTAACTGACGAAAAAAAGGCTAATGAGCTCTTAAAACAGCTGCAAGCCGACCCGAATAAGTTTGCCGAATTAGCCAAGCAGTTCTCGATTGATGAGAGTACCAAGGACAAGGCCGGTGAGCGAGACTGGTTGCCTCGGGGTGCTGGACTTGGCGATTATGAAATTTTAGCCTTTGAAACGGCTAATGGCCAGCTGGCTGGACGAGTGGCTAAGTCGACCTTTGGCTATCACATTATCAAGGTCGTGGATAAAAAAGGTAATATTCAACGCTCACTCGACGAGTTCATCGCCGGCGAGCGAGAAAAAGAGCGATTTCAGGTCCTTTATAAATAGGCAGACGATTTACTTGACAACCGTCTTGAGTTTCTCTAATATAGATAGTGATAGTAAAAGAGCCTAGGGAGGCAATTGCTCAAATCAGAAGAAACCTTAGTTTCATAGGTTTATTTGCCCGTATTGTGCGGGCTTTTGTTGTTGTTTAAACCAATTATTTAGTAGTGTCGATATCGCTCGTTGTGACTGAGTGGTGAGTGCGAATGACAAATCCAGAGAAGAGGAGCAGCATGGCAAATCGAAAGTTTCTGCATCGCAGCAAATTCAATATCGCCCTACCCGATCTAATCGAGCTTCAGCGTAAGTCCTACGAATGGCTTTTAAACGAAGGTATTCGTGAGATCGTTGACGAGATCACCCCGATCTATGACTTCACCGAAAAGCAGTTCAAGCTTGAATTGACTGATCTGGTTTTCGAAGAACCAAAAGTCACCGAAGCCCTGGCTAAAAGCCGTAATCTAACTTATAAAGCGCCGCTGCGCTGTCGTGTTGTACTCAATAATCTAGTTACCAAAAAATCCAAAGAATCAGATATCTTTCTTGGCGAGTTCCCACTGATGACCGAACGAGGTACCTTTATTATTAACGGTATCGAACGTGTCGTAGTCTCGCAGATCGTCCGTTCTTATGGCGTGCTTTTCATCGCTGACTACAGCGCTGGCCGTCAACTCTTTGGTTCCAAGATCATCCCTAGCCGAGGCGCTTGGCTCGAGTTCGAAACTAGTAGCCGTGACGTCATCTCGGTCAAGGTCGATCGTAAGCGTAAGATTCCTGTCACCACCTTCTTGCGAGCCATGGGCTTTAACGACGAGAACTGGCAATCAGTTTTTGGCGAGGTCAATACCAATCCTGACCACGACTACATTAAAGCTACTCTCGATCGCGATCCAGCCAAGACCTATGAAGAGAGTTTAATCGAGGTTTACAAGCGTATTCGTCCTGGCGATTTGGCCACTCCTGATACTGCCAAGGCCTTCCTCGATGCGATGTTTATGAATATCAAGCGTTATGATATGGGTCGGGTTGGTCGCTACAAGATGAACCAACGGCTCGATATCGATTTACGCGACACAAAGGCAAATCGTATTCTTCGATTAGAAGATCTAGTTGCAGTCGTCAAAGAGATCATCCGCTTAAATAACGACCCAGTCGGTCGACCAGACGATATCGATCACCTGAAGAATCGCCGCATTCGTTCGGTTGGTGAGTCAGTACAAAATCGTCTACGAGTTGGCTTTTTACGACTCGAACGCATCGTTAAAGATCGCATGTCGGTCATTGAGTCTGATCAAGTCACCCCAGCTCAGCTAATTAACAGCCGCCCGGTGGTGGCCGTCTTACAAGAGTTCTTTGCTAGCTCACAGCTGTCGCAGTTTATGGACCAGACCAATCCGTTATCAGAGCTTGAGCACAAGCGACGTATCGCTGCGACCGGTCCCGGTGGCCTATCGCGTGAACGCGCCGGTTTCGAAGTCCGCGATGTCCATAACTCTCACTATGGTCGAATCTGTCCGATCGCTACCCCAGAAGGTCCTAACGTTGGCTTGGTTGGTCAGATCTCTTCTTATGCTCGAGTTAACGACTACGGTTTCCTCGAGACACCTTATCGTGTCGTCGAGCAGCTCGAAGGACGCAGTCGCGTTACTGACAAGATTGTTTACTTAGACGCAGCTAACGATGACAAGATGGTTATCGCTCCAGCCTCGGCCGATGTTGACGATCAAGGTTACTTCGTTAACAAGCGCGAGATTGTCCGTTTTCACGGCGAGCCATCGCTCCAAGAAGTCAGCAAGATTCAGTATGCTGATGTTTCACCCAAACAGATCGTTTCGATTACGACCGCTCTGATTCCTTTCGTTGAGCACGACGAAGCCGCTCGTTCGATGATGGGCTCGAATATGCAACGACAGGCTGTTCCACTGATTCGGCCGCAATCTCCAGTTGTGGGTACCGGTATCGAGGGCGAAGCCGCTCGTTACTCTGGTCAGCTGATTATGGCCAACGAAGATGGCGAAGTCGTCGCTGCCTCGGCTAATCAGATTGTGATTAGCGGTAAAAATGGTGAACAAAAATATAATCTAGAAAAATTTGTCCGTTCCAACCAAGGCACTTGTATCAACCAGCGTCCTTCGGTTCAGGTTGGCGACAAGGTTAAAAAAGGTCAAGTCATCGCTGATTCCTCGGCAACCGAGGATGGTGAGCTGGCCTTAGGTCAGAACCTCTTGGTGGCTTATATGTCCTTCCACGGCGCTAACTACGAAGATGCCATCATTCTTTCAAGCCGTTTAGTCAAAGATGATCGTTTTACCTCGATTCATATCGAAAAGTATGAGCTCGAAGTTCGCGATACCCAGCTCGGCCCCGAAGAGATCACTCGCGACATTCCTAACGTCGGCGAAGATGCTCTGGCCAATCTCGACGAAGACGGTGTCGTGCGCATTGGTGCCCAAGTGGCGCCTGGCGATATCTTGGTCGGTAAGATTACCCCCAAGGGAGAAACCGAGCTATCGGCCGAAGAAAAATTGCTCCGAGCCATCTTTGGTGAAAAAGCCAAAGATGTAAAAGACACCTCGATGCGTTTGCCTCATGGCGAGCGTGGTAAGGTCATTGAAATCAAGACCTTTTCTAAAGATGCCGGTGATGAGCTCCCGAACGGAGTCTCGCAAAAGATCGAAGTTTCAGTCGCTCAGCTCCGCAAAATTGCTGTCGGTGACAAACTAGCCGGTCGACACGGTAACAAGGGTGTTATCTCCAAGATTTTGCCTGAAGAAGAGATGCCATTCACCCCCGATGGTCGCCCTGTAGATATTATTCTTAACCCACTTGGCGTTATCTCGCGTATGAATCTTGGTCAGATTCTCGAGACGCACCTTGGTTGGGCCGCTGATCAGCTCGGTTACAAGGTAGCGACACCGGTGTTCGACGGCGTACCTTTTGCAATGATTCAGGCCGAACTTATAA
>CAYGIW010000028.1:0-7165 GCA_964350035.1 uncultured Candidatus Saccharibacteria bacterium | reverse complement strand
AGATAATCGGTCGGGGAGTTGATGAGTTTTAGGCCCTTGGCACCGTTAGTCCGTGCCTCGGCGACAGTAATAATTTGATTGTCGGTACCGGTCAGGCTACCCTCGCCTTGGGCCTTGCCAATCGCTCCAAAAGACACGAAGATTAAGCCGATCAATATTGCAACGATAATCACCACCCCGACGCCGATCAGGATCGGTCCGAGGGCGAAGCTACTGGCTCCAGCGGCGGCGGCGGTAGCCGCAGACCGGACAGCAACCTGGCCGGCCGCCGCCGCCGCCCGTTTGGCGCTGGCTTTAGCGACAATAGCTTTGGCTCTGGCCTGTAAATTAGCCTGCAGTCGTTGTTTAACCTGTTGTTCGATCCGGTCAACGGCCGGATTACCAGAATTGGCACTACTTAAGCCTGCCGCTTGGCCCTCGCTAGCCTCTGCGCCAGCCTCAGCAGCAGCATCTGCGACAGCCTCGGCCTCCTCTTCAGCCTGTTCTTCGGCCACCACTTGATTGAAGGCCTCTTGCGCCTCGGACGCTTGAGCTAGCTCTGCAACCTCGGCAACCTCGGCAACGCGTCGAAGCGTGTCGAGCTGGTTAACGGTTTGGCGCCGCCCGGCGCCCGAAGCTGGCTTCGACAGGGAGTCGAGTGCCATGGCTAGCGCCCTAAGTCGAGCTGATAAAGCTTCTGATTCAAGAGATAAAAGACTGAGCGCCCATCGAAACTGACTAGCTCTTCGAGCCGTGGGGCGGTCAAAGCTACCGGTATCACCGTGGCCTGGTCGGCAGTGGGGTTGAGTCGCCAAAACTCTCCGGGCGTATAGCTGATCAGCTGATCGTTTTCTGACCAAGCAAAGCTGGTGGCGCTCGGGCGTTGGTCGGTGCCGAGCTTTGATTCGCCGTCAACTTGCATCAGGGTGAGTTCGCCGTTATCGAGATAGGCGATCTGACCACTATTATTGAGGCGAGCCGCGGCGGCTCGACCGCTCGCCGTCAAGGGAAATAAAACCTTTTCAGCGATATCGAGTCGGGCAAGGCCCTGGTCGTTAGTTGGCGTAACTAACTCTAAATATAGGTATCGATCGCGCTGACCAACTAGAACGATATCTTTGAGATCGGCTTTAGACCACTCAAAGATCAGGCGATCATCATCGCCGCTCGGTAGAATTTGGCGGAGTTGCCAACCGGTATTGAGATTCAGCAGATAGAAAATCCGAGAATCGAGCTGGCTCCAGACGGCTTGAGTGACCGACTGATCGCCGGCGGTCAGCTGTCGATACTCTTGATTAATTAAGTCGTAGCGATTGAAGTCGTAAACACCCAGTCGATTATTCTCGATCAAGAGCGCTAATTCAGGATTAGGGCCGAGCCTAAAGAGGCTCGGCTTGCTTTCTAACGGGCGCGAGGCGATGAGCTGCTCTTCGCCGCTCCGACGGACGATACGGTCAATTCCGTCGCTATCGCTACTATTTAACCGCCAAAGAGCAGGGCCGACTTGACTGAGACCGAGCCAACGACTCTGTCCAGAGTCAATCGCTTGAGCTTGAGGCAAGCTGACCAACGTAATCGTTTTATTAACGGTTTCGCCGGATTTTAGAGTTAAGCCAAAGGTTTGGGTGGTGTAGCCGGTTGCCTCGACCTGAAACTGATACTGCCCGGGCGATAGCCAGAGCTGTCGGTCGCCGGTCGGCTGGCCATCGACGCTAACGATGGCGCTCGTCGGCTCGACGGTTAAGGTCAGGTGAGCCGAGAGGAAGAATCGCCAATAGATCAGGGCGGCCAATACAGCGCTCCCGATAGCTAAGGTGATTAATAAGATTAGGCGTTCGCGATGGCGACGGCTCGCTGCCGGTTGATCGGCGGTAGTGGTCATGGTTTAAGTACCTCGGATAGTAGAATCTGGCCAACGCTATTAATCAGCGTGACCTTACGATCATTATCCCACAAGATTTGCCATTCATCGGTATCGACAAACTGAGTCGAGATTAACTTCGGCTCGGCCTCGCTCAGTTTGAGATGCCAGAGGCTGAGATCGGTTTCGCTTTGCGTCCAGTAAACTACCTCGTTAGCTAGTCGATTAAAGGCCGCCTGCGACAGCCGTGCACCGTCAGGCAGAGTAAAGCTACGGAGGATCTGACCGTTAGAGCTATACTCGTAAACTGTGTTGGCCTCGGGCTCTTGAATTAACACACTACCGCCAAGCGAGAGGATATCATCACTCCCACGCCGATCCTTGAGCGCCAACCAGGTTTTAAAGCCATCTTTGGTAATCGCTAATGTATCTGAGCGCTCGTCTTGATAGTGATAGAGTAGCGCCTCGTCATTAAAGAAAGCGAGTTTTTTAACCTTGTCCGAGAGAGGCGTGGCGACCCGTCGTCGCAGGTCGAAAATTGTCGGCACCTGAATATTGTAGCTGGCCTCGGCCCGTGATTGGTGCGTGCCAAGTGGCGGTGGAGAACTGACGACCCCTTGGCTATTTTGTGAGGGTTGTCTGATGATGGCTTGATAAAACACCTGACTCTGATCGGGTGCCCAAACAAAATCAGTCGCTTCGGTCGGGAGTTCAATGCTCTCTTGTCCAACTATCAGCTGATGTTGCGAAAAGTCATATCCAGCCTGCTTGCCAGTACTGAGGCTAAAGCTAAGATAGCTCTGCCCCTCGCTAGGGGCCGGCGTGGTCTGGTCGCTAGTTAAACCCAGACTGCTCTGCTGATTGGTTTTCGATTGGTTCATGATGCGGTTGACGAGATAGCTCAAACCGCCAACCAAACACAGAGTAACAACGGCGCCAATTGTCACGATTCGCCAAGGCGGTTGGCGTTTTGCTGGTTGAGTTGTGGTTGCAACTTTAGGCATTATTCACCCCCATCCTTTATCAGCTCGATCAACTTTCTTGGCTTGGTTGTGTTGCGAAAGCGGGTAGCGTGAGTTTCGGCAATTCTCCAGTGGCTAATATCTACTCCTGGATTGTAAGAAAGAAACGGCTGATTTTTCTTACCCTTGCCAAAGGCACGGTAAGCATATTCAAGAGTTCCCCACTCGATAGCGAGCGGTGGCTTAGACGGATTTCTCTTATTGTACTCTCGATTATAGTTAGCTCGATCGGTACTCAACTTGCGAGCCATAGCCTGAACACTCATAAAGGGATTTTCGCGATTATCTGCTCGTTCGGCTACATTCTTGCCGAACTCTGGGTACTCGCTAGCGGTGTCTGGCATAAATTGAGAAAAGCCGAGCGCCCCTACTTCAGATCGCGCATCGGGTTTCCAACTGGATTCAAGATAGATAATACCCAAAAACTGATCGGCTGGCAGTTTGTATTTATTGATCATCTCCTGAATGAGTACTTCCATCTTCTCGAGATTTTTAACATCTTTCCAAAAAGAGTGGGCTTTCACCATCTCTTCTCTGGGCAGACTCAAAAGTTGCCAGCGACCGGTAGCCCGGGGAATACTGCCTGCAGCTAGGTCCTCTCCATAGCTAGTTTCGTAGCCGTTATCGCTTTGGGCAAAGCTCTCGCCGCTATAGTTCGGTGTCGAGCCGCCGACGCCGACCAAGGCTCCCGCCATCGCCAAACCAACCAGCGTTAAGAGGCCGATCAGGCCGAGAGCGACATAGCCGATCAGCTTCAATTTAATTACCTAACGGATTAACGGGCTGTCCGGTGATCGTTTCGTCTTCGTGGGCTGAGCCGATAGCCTTGATGGCGATATGGTTATTGCCGGCAAACAGTAACCCTTCGCCGACATTTGATTCGAGCAACAATAGTCGCTCACCCTCGGTCAGATTAAAGGCCTCGGCAACCTTAGTAATCGCCGAAGTTGATTGTCTCAATAAGATTTGCAAGGCGCTGTTATTGATGATCGAGCGGCCGTATTTATTGTCGAGAAAGTCCTCGACATCTTGACTGATGGCGGTCAGGCCGAGCTGATATTTGCGAGCCCGCTTGGCGAAGCTATAGAGATAGGCGGCGGCTGATTCTTGTTGAAGGAGCGACCAAATCTCATCGACAATCAAGAGACGGTGACGCAGACGGTGCTTAATCTTGTTCCAGATAAAGGTTAGGGTGAGGTACGAGGCAATCGGCCGCAACTGATCCTCGAGGTCGCGGATGGAAAAAACGATAAAGCCCTGCCCAAGATCGATATTGGTCGGGTGGTTCAAGAGACCGGCAAATGTGCCGTTTATATAGGTCTGCAGTTTGACCAAAAGCTCTTGAGTGCCGGGTAAGGTGGCCAGTTCACGAGCTAAATCGCTGAGCAACGGTGCCGGTCGAGTCTGACTGGCTAGGTCTTCGGTAATACCGGCCCGGTTATAAGCCTGTTTCAGCGCCTGATCCACTTGGTTGCCCTCGACCGGACTGAGGCCGCCGACCATCAGGGCGATGAGAGCGTGACCGGCGACGATCGTTTCGCGCAGGATCTGGGCGCCGCTATCTTCGGCATCGGCTGGGGGCAAGTCGAGCGGGTTAATCTGAAAGTTTGAACCAAGCGAGAGGTCGATCCAGGTGCCTCCCATCGCCTCGGCCAGGCCGACATACTCGTTTTCTGGATCGATGACGATGACATCGGTGTCGAGCATCAGGGCGCGCAAGATCTCGAGCTTGACTAGATAGCTCTTACCAGAACCGGAGCTGCCTAGAACTAAGGAGTTGGCGTTGTCGAGTTGGAAACGGTCAAGGATGACGAGCGAGTTATTGTGGCGATTGATGCCGTAAAGCCAACCTTGGTCGCTGGTCAAAGCGGCCGAGGCAAAGGGAAAGCCGCTGGCAATCGCCGGCGTGTCGAGACTCTGAGTCTGGTTGAGTCGATCTTGTCCGATCGGTAACGAGGTCAAAAAGCCGGCCTCGGCCTGTAACAGAGCGGAACGGGTGTAGATGAGGCTACCGCCGAGAATAGTCTGAACCTGGCGAATCGCCTGTTTGAGCTCGCTTTGGTTGGGAGCGTAGAGGGTGATGTAGTGGCCAACGCTAAAGAGTTTAGCCACGCCACGCGTCAGCTCTTCGCGCAGCACCTCGATATCTTGGATATTGGCTTCAAGCTCGGGATTGCTCACTAGGCCGCGGTCAGCCTCGTCGTTTAAGTTGGCAGTAAATTGGGCGAGTTTTCGTCTTAGCTCTGGCAAGGCTAAAGCACTCTCTTTAGGACTAATATGCAGACTGATATCCATAGCTAAATCTTGATTGATCAGTTCGTAGAGCCAGCCGGTCTCGAGATAGTGGGGGAAGCTGTAGATATACAGCGTCTCGGCGACTAAGCGATCTAGGCTGACGTTTTTGAGGCCGATCAGCATCGAAACCGGCGCCACGCGGTCGGCTAAAGTTTGCGCTTGTTCGCGGCTGAGAGTCGGGCTGAGGGTGGTGGAGGGTTGACTGGGCATGGTTTTTTGATTCTTAGGGATTAGGGTTATAGCTTTGATAGAGCAATGCTTCGAGCGCCTGATCGTCGAGACGAGTGGCGGTTAACCCAAGGCCGGTCAGGCCGTCGGTCAAAGTGTTGAGTCGAGCCTCGAGATCATCGCCAGAGATAGTTTCGGTTGCGGCTTGACCCCTCAACAGATTTAAAACCGGCCGAGATTGGGCAACGCGAACAATGATATAGAAGCGCTTAGCCATCATCTTGGCGGCTACAATCAGGCGACCTAAAAAGCTAATTTGGTCAGCGATCTGGAGTCGAACAGCCTGGTTAGGTAGCGTTTCGGCCGACTTGGCTAGCTTGATTAAGTACTCGTCGAGGTTGATCGGTCGTGACTGAACGACGATCTGAATCGGGAACTGGAGGGCGTTTAACAGATTCTGATAGCGTAAAAAGATGGCCGTCTGTTCTTCTTGGCTCTTGAGGGCAAAATTAACTGGGGTAATCTCGAGAGCGCCGGTCAGGCTGCCATCGCGACCGATCCAAGCTCGCTCGTTGAGGCCAACAAACGGTACAACCGCCTGTGTCGGCGGCAGGGTTTTGTGGCGTGGTGACGATTGCTTAACTGGCACGCTGAACCTTGAGAATGCGACTAGTGGCGGCGGTGGCGGCAGTGGGGGTAGTGGGAGCGGAGGCGGTGGGTGTGGTAGTCGAGGCGGTCGAGGCAGTCGAACTGACCTCGAGTTTGTTTTTGCCTAAAATAACCCGACGACCCTGATTGGCTGTCGCTTCGAGCGGATCGGGACCAAGCTGACCGAGGTTAGCTAATTGGTCGACCTCTTGGCTGATTGCCTGTTGCGACTGTTCACCCTGAGCCAGCCAATTTTGTGTCGGGTTACTCAACCAGTCTCGCTTTGGAACCGGCTGCTTTGGAGCGGATAGTCTTGGCGTAGCTGCGATTGGTGTAGGTGCGCTGACCGTTGCCGCTGGTCTGGGCGGTGCAACAGGTCTGCGTTTGACGGTTATGCTGGCTGGGTCTTGCCAGAGGCGTTGCCGGGGGCCAAAAAACCAGAGTACAAAGTCGATGGCGATCCTGGCCAGAGGCCGACCGTTAACTGTGGCGACGGTTAAGGACAGCGTGACGAGGATGACCGGCAGAGCCAGAGTAACGAAGACAGCAAAAGGCAGACCGATGACGACCAAAAGGACCAAAATAATCCCGCCGATAAAGGCATAAATTAATTGGCCGAGCGTCAGACTGCCGATGATTTTGTCATCTCGATCGATATTCTGCGGAACTCGAACCTGCATTGACCCACCTTCTTTCTTTAATTATAGCAGGGGAGGGCGGGAATTAGATGGGTAGAGTCTGCGAAAAGGCCTCTTCGGCGGCTTTGACCGCTTGATCTTGAGCGAACTTGTTTTGATCGTCTTGTTCCGCTGACTCTGGAATAGTCCCAGAGTCGTAGGCGCCGCCCTGTTCGAGCAGCATATTAGCGACGGCCACCGGATCGATACTCGAGGCCATCGCGGTGATATCTTGAGCTACCACTTCGAAGATCTCACTCGTTAATCGGTCGATGAACTCGAGATGCTCCTGAACGGCCTGGCTTGGTTCGGTCTGGCCATCGGGATCTTCGGCTAGATAAGCCTCAATCTCTTGCATTGCCGGCTCGCCCAGCTTTTCGTTAATGGCTAAAAGTAGCCGATTCGCCACCGCTAACTGAATCTGGGCCGAGAGCGTGGCAGTCAGCTCTGGCGAGAGCCCGAGCTTGATGAGTAATTCCGCGATTTTGTGATCAATATTTTGCATCATTCCCCTT